>DEKP01000044.1:0-36577 GCA_002353935.1 Ruminococcaceae bacterium UBA2719
TTTAGAGGTACCGCTTAAGGTGAATTCTACTCCCGGTATATGCACAGCTGTCGTAGAACTCACTTTTTGTATCGTGAATTCATGATACGGCTCGTTATATATCTCGTATACACCTTTTGTTGTGTACTCACAGTCACCGTATATCGCAAAATTTGCGTTCTCATCGACTACTACCGTATAAGTGTTTTTGCTGAGAATATAATTATTCAAGGTTGTTATTTCTTTAAGGTGATACGTTCCTTTTTCTATATTTTTAAACGTTACCTTTCCGTTATTGTCAGATACTGCTCTCTGCTCAATATAATTTGCATAATCAGAGTCTCCCCACAGTTTGAACGCTACTCCGCTTAAAGGAGTACTCTTTTTTACTAAGTCTTTTTTATAGAAAACTATATCTGCATGTACTCTCGGTTCGTCCGATATGGTATAGTAAGAGCCTATCGTTGTGCCGTCTATCGTTACATTGCCCGAAGCGTCTACTATTACCTTCATCTGATTTTCCAAACGATGATAGTCGTCCGTACCGGCAGATTCAAACAGTGTGTATCCACCGTCTGTTGCGCTGTTTCCTATATTCTTTTCTATATCGGTAAACTTTATCTTTCCTTTTTTATCCGTTGTCAGAGAAACGTCTACTTCTGTGCCGTAATCAGACCTTCCGGTCAAACGGAAGGTAATTCCCTCTACCGGAGTTCGGTTGTCTTTTGAACTTACCTTATGCAATTCTATATCTGCCGCAACCCTAAGGTGAGCTGTGGTATAGTTATAGTTATCAAAGTTAGGTATCTCATTATAAAAAGCATCTATAGACTTATAACTTACAAATACATTGTTATATGCTTTTGGATCTTCCTCATTTGTATTATCTGTTGCCGGAGCCTTCATATAAACAGGTACCACAACAGAGCTGTCTGACTCTAAAACAAAGCTGTTGCCGTTTTCGTCTTTGCTTAGGTCTACAGCTATAGCTGTTGCAAGGCTCACGTCGCCTATCTCACTTTCGGTTTTCCACACCTTTTCTCCGTTTATCGTTTCGCTAAAGTCGCGGTGTGTACCTATGTCGAGATTTGATATTTCTGAATAATATACCACCGGTGCTATGCCGAGCTTTTTAAGCTGACTTGTATCTATCGACTGCAAGATTCCGTGCCATGAGCTGCTTTCGTTGTTGGCTGGTGTATAGTTTTCAAGAGAATCGTAAAGAATTATATCTTTTGCTTGCATCAATGAATCTGCATAGTAACGCAACCGATATACATAATCAGAATTTATATTAACCTCAGTATCATTTGAATATAACGTATCTTTTGAGGATTTTACAGTCTTTGATAGTCCCAAAGACGATGACGTTACCGGATCTATGGCATAATTGTTTTGCGCATAAATAAACTTGTCAGAGCTTGATTCCGGATCTAATAAATCTTTTATTTCTTTATAGGCAAGATTTTCTTCGCCTTGTGATATACTATCGTTACCAGTCTCATATGCTGCAAGGTTTTGCATATTTTTACCGTAGTCTTTTATATTATCCCAAGGATATATTACCGAAAAGATGAGAGTATAAGATTTTCCTGTTTCCTTAATATTTACTTTCAAAAGGGTTTTGCCTGAACCTTTATAATTAAACTTGGTTTCTATATCATAGGTATTTTCAGGTAAAAATCCGTTTTGGTTTTTGACTCTTACCGTGGATTTATCTACACTTACTCCGCTTGGCAAAAGATCATAAAAGGTTCCGCTGTCTTGTCCGACGTATTCTTCCCCTTCGTTTGTCATATAAGTTTCTTTCATATCTATCTGCCAATCAACAGATACATATCTGCCGCTCTTATTATTGGTTGTGCCTGTTACACTCTTTTTTAATTCCGAATGTTTTTCAATTCCAATAATATAGTCGATTGCTTCTCTGTCGCGCGAGAATATGGGCTCTTCGTAGTCATCTTGCGAAAAAACTTTTGCACTGTTTGTGTTCTTAAGCGCTATGCTCGTTTTTCCCTCTATATTTTCCATTATATAGTCAGAGTTCTTTAGCCGGTAATATGAATATGCAGATATCTTTGTATAGTAATGCGCATTATCGGTTGTTATTTTCCACGCTGTACAGTTAGAACCAGCATCAAACGAGATTTCATGACCGTTAAAAGTATCAGGATTAACATAAGGAGAAACGGAAATTGCTGTATTCTCTTCCAGGTCATAGGTTCCTACTTCGACCCAATTTTCAGAACCACCAAACTTAGCATAAAAATGCAGTTTTTCATTTGTACCGTCATTCGGATTTGTATAGACCGGGGTTGTCTCCTCAAACTTTTTGCTCGTTGAGTTATAAGTCACCTCTTTAATTTCCAAATTGTATTCTATTTTTTTTACTTCATAGTCATTATAAGTTAGCGGATTAGTATCTTCTTCAAAATACAGATTTTCATCCGCCAGCTCATATCTTACTGTCTTTTGTCCAAAATATGGCACATCATTTTCGCTTGAATCACCCGGAGCTCCTTCTCCCAAGGTCCACGGATACGGATTGCCATCAACAAATTCATAAAATTTTAGGTTTTCGTCTATACAATCTTTTGTACCTTCCTGAAGATCATTTAGACTGTAGTCAGCTACATCCCAATACTGGTTAAAATAATCATGCCAGCCGTTGTTGCCGACCTTTTCAGACCAAAAGTGTCCTACAGGATATACAAAAGTAGCCGGTGTATATTTAAAATATCCTGTTGAAGACGCGCTGCTTTGACTGTCAAGTCCATCACTTGGAGTCAGAGTAGCTACTATTTCGTTATTCAGCTGGTATGTTTGAGAACCGGTGTGTATGTTCTTATCATAACGAGTCAACACACAATCGTAACGATAGCCTGTTGTTTTTAAACCACTTACAGAATTTTTATTTGTAAACTCAGCCTCTCCCTGCATCTTGTAGCCGACGACTTCGGCGCCGGTTTCATTAAAATTATCTTGTATTTCAAAATCATAAGGCTGGGTAGTAGCATAGTCTATATACGAGCAGATGTTCCAAATTACATAATAATAATCAGAAGCGTCTGCCGGCGCATCTCCCCATGACAAATTCCATTCATCAAATTTTTGTTCTTGCGTTGCGTTTTCTTTTTGAGTGCTATTTAATTTAGCGCTTGTGTCGATATATACAGATTTAGGAGAAGAACTACCGCTATCAGCCTGATAGCTGTTGTCTTCGGACTCTATTTCTATTGTCGCAGTAAACGGATCCGACTCACTCATATCTTCATATTCAAAAGTAGTTTTAGAGGTTTCGTATGATATATCTATGTAGCCGTCTTTAGTTGATTCTATCGCTTTATGGTTGGTTATTACAATATAATTTTTATTTTCTATTTCTTTTTCTTCATATTTAAAGTCGTTTTCGGATCCGGCTTCTTTTGCAGCCGGTACAGACATATCATAAATATCAGCAAAGTTTCCGTCGCGGTCTTTTAATATATTTTTAGGAATCGTAATTTTAACTTCTCCCGGTTGTATATTCGCTGTAGGAGAAATGCTATATGTTATCCTAAACTTGAACCTATGTCCCGCTGCAGAGTTGTCCGCTGTCCAAACATAATCTCCGTTTTTCTGTTCCGCTCCCGAAACAAGCGTTGTTGTAAACGACTTTATAATTCCTTCGCTGGATGTTTCGGAAATATTTAATTGTGCTGCCGTCGCTATTATTGGAAAAACTAATGACACGGCTAATACCAGCGATACTATTATATATGTACTCCTTTTTATATACCTCTTAATTTTCGTCATTGTTTTTCACCTTCTTTTCTCGTGTTCCCACCACGATGAAGGCTAAAAGCCATATAAGCAACAGCGGTGTTATTATCAAAAACACCTGGCCTGTTTTTATATTATCCGTGGTGGTTTTTGTTTGTTCATTTGTATTTTTACTGGTTAATGTGGGTTCCTGCGCTGACGGATTTTGCGTTTCCGGTTCTGTTGGTATTTCATTGATCTTTGTCTTCGGAACGCTGACTACTGAATACAGCCACTGATTACTCTCCTCTAATTTTTCTGCCAGCGGAACTGATACAAAGTACGGCAAAAATTGTTCGTATTTTTCTGCGTCAAGCGTTGTTGCTTCCTCTTTTACGAGGTACATTCCCTGCTCCAGATTAATAAAATCGCATTCACCCTGAGCGTTTGTTACCTCTGTAAACTCCGGATCGCTTACTACCTTAACAAATTCCTGCGCCAACTCCTCAAACTGTGTCACCGTAAGTTCATTAAATGTTACATCTCTTCCGTTATCAAGTTTTCTCAGCTGCGAGTATTTGTCAAGTACTTTATATTCTGCGCTGCCGCCTTGTACTTCAATGTCCGACACTCTGTATACGCTGATTACGGCTCCTTGTATTGGAGTTTTTACCCCGCTTTTCTCTATGCAAAACTCAATTTTCAAACTTTTGCTGTTTTCCTCTATCTCAGGCATTCTGTCATCCTGCGCAAATACATTTATTGTTGTTAATATAACCAACGCTGTAATAACCATGGTTAACAGCATTGTTTTTATCAATTTATTCTTCATAGATTTTCACCTATTTTCTTAAACATATACTTTCCCTATAGTATTTCCTTCTACATTATATCATATTTTTGTTAATTTTCAATATATTTTTTTGATTTTTTGTGGTTTTTTTGATGTTTTTTCATCAGTTTTAACTCCTTTTTCAAGCTTTTTATCTTTTTTAGAATAAAATATGAGATTTTTTAACAAATTAAATATCACGCTGGCTTTTTGTAGAAATTTGTAGTAAAATGTTTAATAATGTATATTTCTCGGAGTGGTTACTATAAAAACAAAAGTTAAAGTTAGTACTGTTTTGCTGATTATTATTATACTTTTTGCCGCTTCTTGCGCAAAATTTTCAGCTTTTAACATTTATACTTACTCGAGCATTCCTTCATATAACGCAAAACTGATTTCTGATGACAAAAGCGTATATTTAGTAAGTTTTAATAAAAATCTCTTTTATATCGAAATGGTCCTTCCTAATATGAACTCAAATGTTCTTACTCTCAATTATAATATTGTTTCATATTCGTTAAACAATGGAGTGTTTTACATTGCATGCAATGATGCGAAAAACAACCAATGCATTATTTACAAATATAATGTGAATTATGACGACCTCTCAAGCTTTGCAATAAATAATGTTTTGGCAATCGAAGATTTTCAAACCGTTTCATGCGACAGTAATTATTTTTATATAATCTCAAACAGCAACACAAAGAAAGTGTTTAAATATTCGCTTAACGGTAAAAAGCTTTTTACATATAATTTTGATCGTAATATCAATGCGCTTATTTGCAGTGACTCTAACTTAATCTACGCCTTATCAAATAACATAATATACAAAAATAACGGTGACTATTTTAACGCCATAAGCAGCGGTCAAATTAATGTGCCTGCTGATTATGTCGGAGGCTCCATTTTTATAGACAGGTCTGGATATATAGTTAATTGTTCCGACAGAAAGCTACTGGCTTTCTGTGGATATGCAACAGATAACCCTTCTGCCTCTATCTGTAACAATATGATAGTTACGCATAACGGGGAAAATATAATCGCTTATGATATTTATAACGGCAAAAAGTCAAAATATTTTAATTTTAATTCAAATATTCTACAGGTAAAATGCTGCAATAACGATATAGCTGTAATGTCTCAAAACTCAAACAAATTAGACATTTCCATATTAAGCTTCTCTCAGTTAAAATCATACGAAAACTCTTCTTCAAAAGACAAGAAAAACGATAAATACAACGAAAACAACTCCAATGATAATAACGGATGCGATATAAGCGGCAAGTATGTAATCGACTTTAAAAACTATTACATATCAGATATTGCAAAGAACACAACTATATCTACGTTCAAAAAGAATATTAATTATAGCGGATATAGTCTGCAGTTTTTCACAAAAGACGGTAAACAAAGAAAAAGCGGAAACTTAGGAACCGCTATGAAAGCTGTTTTTACAGATAGCAACAATAATTCTTACACATTTGAATTATCTGTAGTTGGAGATATCACAGGCGAAGGAAATGTAAATACACGCGATTTAGATTTAATGATGGACTACTTATTAAAAGACGCGTATCTTACCGGAGTATATTCTATTGCTGCAGACATTAAACAAGATAATACTATAAACAGCGTTGATTTATTATTTATGTTAGAGATGTATAAAGGTAAAAGATAATAAGATTTTATACTTTTTTCATTTTATTTTCTTTATATCAAATATTCACAAAAAGCATAAAAAGTCCAAAAACCCCAAATTTGGTTTAACCAAATTTGGGGTTTTGTTTTATGTGTTTACAGTTATTAAGATTATTTTATATTTATATAAAAATTTAATATGATGCTGCGCTTTGTGTTCCTGTCGTAGATGATGAAGTTTGCGAAGATACAGAATCTTCATAAATAAATGAGGCTAAATCGTATCTAACCTTATCCCAGTCATTAATTACAATTACAGACTGACCGTCATCGGTTTTTCCATATCTCCAAGTTCCCTCAACCGGTATAGATATTTGCTCTATGTCATATTTCATATATGATATAAGATTCTGAACCAAGAAGGTTATATCGCTTTTCTTGAGATTGGTTGTAACTAAAGGACCTACTTTGTTTACTATCTGAACAAGATCTGTAAGAGGAGCATCTTTTAAATTGTTTACAATCGTAGTTAACAAATTACGCTGGCGCGCCGTACGATCCCAGTCATCTCCCGAAAAGCTATAATCGGAAATTCCGCCCAATGAATCTGCGCCTCTGTCTCGGGCATACCACAAAGCCTGATATCCATCTAAATGAATTTTCTGTTTTTGTAAATTAGGATCATAATCAATAAATTTTGTTCGATCGGTTTGGTCATTAACATCAATCTGAGCATTAATATATTGAATTTCTTCAAGAGTAAGCTCTATATCAACGCCACCCAAAACTTTTATAATTTCTCTGAAAGAATCAAAATCAACGCAAGCATATTTATCGACTTTTATTCCAAAGTTAGCTTCTATAGTCTTGATTGATAAACTAACTCCGCCTAAAGAAAATGCGGAATTAAGCTTATTGTCTCCGTATCCCGGAATAGTAACATAAGTATCGCGCTGAAAGGAGGTCATTTTAAGTTTTTTATTAATATTATCTATAGAAAGAAGAATAGTTGTATCGCTGCGTCCATACTTTTCATCTTCGCTTGCAGCTGCATCCTGTCCGAATAATAAAATATTTAACACTTTGGTACTGGAAAGCAAATTGTTTGACGCACCTTCTACTGTAGCAGTAGAATCCGAAGTAGTTTCTTCTGTATCATCAATATTTTTAAAATTCAAAGAATCTAATGCAGAATAGTAATACACAAAAGCAGAGCCACTAAGCAACATAACTATTGAAAGCAAAAGGACAATTACTCTTTTTGCAAGTCCTTTCCTTCTGCGCTTTTTTCCGTAAATTTTATTAATTTGATCGGAAGAAGAAATATCAACAAAATCATCTTTGTTTCTTGACATAATATCCTACCTTTCGACTTGATTTTAAAATTATACACAGCTATTATACTACTTTAGCGAATGTTAAATTTCCAAATTGGAATTAAAAAGGAAAAATATAAGAAAATTCACAACTTATTGTAGTTATTTGAAAAGCTCAAGAATATATTGTATTATTTTTGTGAATAAGTGATATAATTAATCAAGTTCGTCAAGCGTTAATGAAAAATCGGGTAAAAATTCAGTCATAAACATATCCAGTGCATCCAAATGCATATCAACAAGTGCCTGATTGATTGACTCTTTGGCTTTTAGAAATTCATTATTCCCCATTCTTGCTTCTTCGATACATTTTATAAGAGCAGATAATTTGTCGGCGGCTTTGACAAAAACCAACAGTTGTTCATCGTCGGATGAGATTAACTCTGAATAAACGTTTTGCAAATCAGAGGGAAGCATTTCTATAAGCTTGTTTTCTGCTATTTTTTCTACAGTTTTATAAGCGTCTTTTATAGACGGATTATAATACTTTATCGGAGTCGGCATATCCCCTGTCAAAATTTCGCTTGCATCATGAAAAAGTCCGATTACCGCTGCCTTGTTTGCATCAAGAGCTGTGCCCAACCTTTCGTTAGAAATAGTAACTAAAGCATGTGCCAACATCGCAACCTGAAGGCTGTGCTCGGATATATTTTCATTTTTAGTATTATTCATTAACCCCCAACGATTGATATATTTCATTCTTGACATCATGGCGAAGAAGTGACTCATAGCTACCTCCTAAAAAACAATATTTCAATATTTTTTAAAAATTTAGTGCATTTTACATTCTACTGTGATATACTATATTATTGCATCAAAATAGTATATAATTGCATTATATAACATTTTATTCTTTCGGTAAAGTATTTTTTAGGAGTGGGAACGTGAACAATCATTTGCGCTGTGATTCAAAATGTAATTCATATCGTAATTTACATTGCAGAAAAAATCGCAAAAACTATGCTTTGATCTCGTTTTTACTGGGGCTAGGACTCTCTTTGACTGTTATAGTGCCTGTTATGATATATGACAAAGGATATTTTCTCTACTACGGAGATTTTAATGTTCAAGAAATACCTTTTTATAAATTAGCCCACGATTCTATTTTATCAGGAAATATAAAATGGAATCATCTAACCGATTTAGGCTCAAATTTTATAGGATCGTACAGTTTTTACATTTTAGGAAGTCCGTTTTTTTATTTAACGCTTCTTTTGCCAAACGAACTTGTTGCATACTCTATAGGTCCTATTCTCGCTTTAAAGATTGGCTGTGCTTCTTTTACGGCTTATATATTCCTGCGCAGATATGTAAGTGATAAAAGATACGCCGTACTTGGAGGACTTTTATACGCATTTTCAGGGTTCTCGATATACAACATCTTCTTTTTTCACTTTCATGAACCTATGATTGTATTTCCGCTGCTTTTAGCTGCAATAGATGAGTATATTAACACCAAGCGAAAAGGTGTTGTAGCTTTAACGATAGCTGCGAGTGCTATTATTAACTATTACTTTTTCTTCGGACAAGCTGTTTTCTGCCTTATATATTACATAGTTAAAGCGGTTTCAAAATCTTTTAAATTCAGATTTAAAGATCTGCTTATACTCGCTTTTGAAGCTATTGTCGGCGTCCTTATATGTGCGTTTTTAATGCTTCCCTCTCTTGCAGCTATAGTAGGAAATTCAAGAGTCAGTGAAATAATATCCGGTTATGATGCACTTGTATACTCAAATTCTCAAAAATACATGCAGATATTCTCAAGCATATTTTTTCTGCCGGATATTCCCGCTATACCGAACATGGCACCGAGCGCAGGCGGTAAATGGGCTTCTGTATCATTGTACCTTCCAATGGTATCGACTGTATTTGTGTTTGCTTTTTTATCAAAAGCTAAAAAGACCGCGATTAAACGCATCATAATTATTCTGACTATAATGGCGTTTGTTCCGGTGTTAAACAGCGTGTTTCAGGCTCTCAACAGCATCTATTACGCTAGATGGTTTTATATGTTCACTTTGATGCTTGTTCTTGCTACAATAATAGAAATGGAAAGCGCCTCTCTTAGAGAGATTAAAACAGGATTTGTCTATACAGCCGTAATCACAACTGCTATAGCAATCGCTATAGGGTTTATGCCTTATAAGTCATTTGAATCTGACGATGTGACTCTATATAAAATAGGTCTTGAAAAAAATCAAATTCGTTTTTGGGTTTATATTGCTATATCACTTATTGGAATCGGATTGGTTTTTACCTTTTACATGATGTTTTACAAAAAGCGAAAGCTGCTGTTCAGGATAATCTCTATAACGCTTTGCGTCTATCTTGCCGGCAGCATGGGATATATTGTCACTATGGGTAAATACTCAACAGATCATAGCGATAAATTTGTAATTGATAATGCTTTAAACTATGGAAAAGAAGTCAATATAAGAGATATTAAAGATGTCAGGTCAGACTTTTATAAATCGATGGACAATATAGGTATGTACTGGCAGATACCTAATATCCAGGCTTTTCACAGCATCGTTCCACATTCTTTAATGGATTTTTACAACGAAGTAGGCGTTGAAAGAAATGTAGCGTCTCGTCCCGATGTTAAATACTACGGTTTGAGAGCTTTGTTATCAGTAAAATATCTTTTTGACGAAACAGACGATGAGGATTATTTTGTTGAAAATAAAAAAACAAAAATGCCTGAATATATTTACATGGACTCTAAAAACGGTTATGATATCTATGAAAACAAATGCTATGTTCCGATAGGGTTTTCCTATGATAAATATATATGTGAAGAAGAATTTGATAACTTGTCGACAGATGTAAAGCACCTGGCTTTATTAAAATCAATGGTGCTAAGCCAAGATCAAATGAAAAAATATGAGGAGATAACAGGTTATAAAGACGGAATGTACCTATCACTTAATGAAGAGTATAACAAAGATAAACCTCAAAATCTCGCTCATCCTATATACAAAAATTTTAAAAGCATAACTCGTGATTTTAAATACTCACAAAGTGAATACACAAACGACTGTGAAAATCTAAAAATTAACTCTTGTAAAAACTTTGAATATACAAACTCGGGTTTTACCGCTACCTTTGATAACTTTACAGATCAGGACAAGCTTGTATTTTTCAGCGTACCATACGACGAAGGCTTTACCGCTTTTGTAAACGGTAAGAAAGTTGATATTGAGAAAGTTAATATAGGATTTATGGCGGTTAAGGTTGATAAAAACAGCTCGTCTGATATAGAATTTGTTTACAAAACACCTATGTTAAAAACAGGAATTATTATTTCTTTAGTAGGAGTGTCGATCTTTGCTGTATACATTATTGCAGCAAAAGGATTTAAGGCTAATAAAAAATTTAAACGCAAATATAAAATAAAAAATTCTTAGGAGGTTGTTATGAGTTTCGGAGAAAAAATAATGAATTATAAAGAAGAAATTATCAATGATTTAGGCAAACTTATTGCTATTGAATCAACTTCCTTTCATCCGGATAAACAAAAAGAAGCCCTAAAATGGATATTAAACAAAGCAAAAGATTTTGGTCTTGAAACAAAAAATATTGATGATATAGCAGGACATGTTGAACTAAAAGGAGAAGCCGAAGGAAAATTATGCGGCGTACTCTCCCACCTTGACGTAGTCCCTGAAGGAAACAACTGGAACAGTCTGCCGTTTGAATTATCTATAGACGAAAAATATATGTACGGAAGAGGAGTTGCCGATGACAAAGGCGCTGCTTTAATAAATTTATATTGTCTAAGAGCATTAAAAGAAAATAATATAATAGGAAAAAATACAATAAGGGCTATCTACGGAACAAAAGAAGAAACCGGTATGAACGATATGGATTTGTATTTTAGCAAAGAAGCTATGCCGGAGCTATCGTTTACTCCCGATTCTCAATACGGTATCTGTAAATGCGAAAAAGGTATTCTGCAACTGGAGCTTTATGCTGACACTCACAATGGCACAACTCTGACTCAATTGCACTCCGGAAAAGCTGTAAACGCCGTTCCCGATACCGCCTATGCCCTTCTTGATTGCACAGAAAACGAAGATCATCAGCTCGCCCGCCTTGCAGACGCTAAAAAAGGCAGCTTTGAATTTTACTATACAATAGACGGCTTGATGGTACTGTCGCGCGGTACCGCTGCACACGCGTGTGAACCCGAAAAAGGCGTTAATGCCGCTACCAATTTGATCGATCTACTATCATCTAACTTTTTTATGCCTTCTTTGGGAAATATTTGTTCTTTTATCAGCTCATACATAGGAACAGAAAATTCTGGAGTTATGATGGGCATAAAGATGCGCGATTCACAGTCGGGAGCTCTTAGCGTTAATGTAGGAACTGTCCATATCGACGAAGGCTATGCGACCTGTACCCTGGATATACGTTATCCTGTTACTTGTGACGGAAATTTTATACTCAGCCAAATTGAAAAAGCTGCAAAAAATGAAAATCTTCATTTAAAAGTTCTTGAACATTTAAAGCCTCTCAACATGGAAGAAAACAGCGAGATTATTCAAATACTCTCCAAATCTTATGAAACCATTATGGGAGAACAGCCGTCAATATATTCCACCGGAGGCGGAACATATGCAAGAAAGCTCGGCGGTAAAGGTGTCGCCTTTGGCCCGGTTTTTGAAAACGAAGAATGTAATATGCACAACGCTAACGAAAATCTTAATATTGATAAGTTCTTTGATCACGCTAAAATATGTTTGGAAAGTATATATAACTTATATGTCGGAAACTAAAACTTGAAAGGCTGTGAGCTTTTTGTCCCCTGAAAAAATCATCAAAACTCAAGCAAGAGATTTAATGAAAAAAAATTATTTTGCTGTTATCGCCGGTTTTTTTATATTAGCTATCGTAATAGCGATTCTAGATTTTTTTAATAATGGATTCATATTTATGATTTACGATATGCTAATAGGAAAAAATTTTGATTTTAAAAAAATATTGTTTGTTTTTATTAGCTGCGTCCCGGCTATAATTGCTTTTTTAGTCCTCTCGCCTATGTTTACGGGATATATTAGGCTATACTACAATGCAGCTCTAAACGGAAATTACGATATAAATGATATTTTTTATTATTTTACAAATAAGCATTACAAAAAAGCTTTAAAATTAAATTTATTGTTCTTTTTAAGAATGATAATCCCATGCGTTATAGCCTTTTTGATACCAACCGCCTTCTCTACACTGGCTAATAGGTTTTTGAAAAACAGTTTTACAGAAAGCATATGGTTTTATGATGTTGTATTTATCCTAAGTGTGCTGTCAGTATTTTTGCTTGTTTTATATATGATAAAATACTTTAGTGTATATACTTTATTTATTGAATATCCTGATATGCCTATAAACAAATATTTTATTTATTCAAAAAAAATCATGCGTAATAACACAAAAAAGGTCAGAGATCTTATATTCAGCTTTATCCCATGGCTGCTTTTGTGCCTTACGATTTTGCCACTTATATACGTTGTTCCATATATTACACAATCGCTTTGTATATCGTCAAAATGGCTTAATAATTTATATAAAGAGGAGATTACAACATGATAGTTTCTTTATGTACTATAGCATATAATGAACAAAACGTATTAAACGGTTTGTTCAGAGATTTTAGAGAGCAAAGCTATCCTCATGACAAAATTGAAGTTATTATGGTTGATAATAAATCCGAAGATAACACCTTGCAATTAATGAAGGAATTTCAAGAAACAGATTACGGATTTTTGGATGTCAAAGTTTTAACCAGCCCAAAGCGTACACAGGCTGCTGCCTGGAACACCGCACTTATGGAAGCGACAGGAGATATTATAATCAGAGTTGATGCTCATTCTAAAATTCCTCGTCACTTTGTTGCAAGAAATGTATTCAACATCAAAGAAGGTGAAGATATTGTCGGCGGCGGCAGACCAAACACCACCGATGGCGTTGACATGTGGAAATATACCCTTTTGGCAGCAGAGGAATCGTTGTTCGGCTCTTCTGTAGCAGATTACAGACGTCCTCCTTCTCAAAAAGAGTATCACAACAGTCTTTTTCACGCAGCTTACAGAAGAGAAGTTTTTGCAAATGTCGGCGGATTTAATGAAGATTTAGGTCGAACTGAAGACAACGAGCTTCACTACAGAATGAGAGCGGCAGGGTACAAATTTTGCTGTTGCCCTGAAATTGTATCGTTTCAACACACAAGAAACACTCTGCCTAAGATGATAAAGCAAAAATACGGAAACGGATACTGGGTAGGCTTGACTGTTGGTGTTTGCCCTAAATGCCTAAGTTATTTTCACTTTATTCCCTTTGTCTTTGATCTTTCTCTCATTGGAAGCTTAATAATATGGTTTTTGGGTCACCCGGCGTTATTTGCAATAATTTCTGCAATGTACCTTATGTTTAATCTGGTTAATACTGTTGGCTGCTTTATGATGAAAAAGCCAAATCCGTTCTTCTTTTTATTACCCTTCATCTTCCCTATGCTTCATATAACCTATGGAATAGGTACAATGGTCGGTTTGCTTAAATTGCCTTTTTGGAAGAAGAAACTGGATGGCAGCTCACAAAAAAGGATAGAAGAAGTCAGACAGGCAATTATAAAAAATACACGCAAAAGAAAAGACGAAAAAAGAGAAGCTGAAAGTGAAATAAAAAATGAGTGATATAATATCAATTGACAAAAAAACGCTGAGAAAACTTCAATTAAAAGAGCTTGAATCTCTGGTTTATTTTGATGAATTTTGTAAAAAAAATAATCTCACATACTTCTTGCTTGGAGGCTGTGTAATAGGAGCATTAAGGCACGGTGGATTTATTCCCTGGGATGATGATATAGATATCATTATGCCGCGCGACTGTTGGGAAAAGATGCTAAAGCTGTGGAATGAACAAGAAAAAGGATCCAGATTTTTGATGTTAAAAACGGACGAGCATACCTTTACCGGAAACACCTTTGCAACGCTGGTTGATACTTCCGCTACCTTGATAAAAGAAAATCAGCAACATATAGATGTGCCTAAGGGAATTGTAACCGATATTTTTCCTTTAGACGGTTGTCCTGACGGTAAAATAGCTAGATATCTTCAATATTATCACGCTATGATTTATTCTCTGTTTATAACCGAAGTTATTCCCGCAAATCATGGAAAATTCATAGCCTTAGTATCAAAAGTTTTGCTCTCCATCTTCAAAAGCAGAAAAACTCGCACAAAAATATGGAAAAAAGCTGAACAAAAACTTAAAAAGTATGATTTTTATAAACATGAATATTGCACAGAATTGTATGCAGGTCCATATTATATGAGAAAAAAATATCCGCAAAAGGCGTTTTCAAAGGCTGTTTACCATATGTTTGAAAATTTGAATGTACCTATTCCCTGCGGCTATGATATTTATTTAAAAACAGCCTTTGGCGATTATATGCAAATACCGCCTGAGGATAAACAGGTACCGCATCACGACTTGGTAGCGCTTGATTTGGATAAACCCTATAATTCTAATTTAGAATAATATTTTTGAAAGCACTACTAATATAATAGAAAGGATTGTTTTATGAAACGAATAGTTATTTTAGCTTTATGCGTATTTATTTTAGTTATCAGCTGCGGATGCTCAGGTGTAAAAAACGCAGTTATTGACTATGGTGACTCTAAAATATATACACACGAAGATATGGATCAGGCTATCAGTGTAATAAAAAATGAAATTTCAAATCTCAAAGGTTATAATAAACTCGAGAATCTTGAATATGCCGGAGACGAGATGAGTCAGGAAAATATCCCTTATTGTAACAGTCTGAGTGAAGATGTAGAGTATGATGAATGTATCGTTTTCAATTCTTCACTTAAAACATCGCTTACAGGATCCAACAACCATTGGTCATGGTATCTCGCAAGATTAAAAAACGGTGATTGGGATTTACTAACATACGGTATCGGTTAATTTTTTGTAAGTATTGACAAATATAATTTTTTACATATAATGAAAATAGGTCTTCGGGGCGAGGTGAAATTCCTCACCGGCGGTATAGCCCGCTAACAAGCTTTTTGCTTGCCGAATCTGTGAAATTCAGATGCCGACGGTATAGTCCGGATGAAAGAAGATACATATATAAAAATTGTTGCGCCCCGCTGTCTTTATATCAGCGGGGCGTCTTTGTATCACCAAAAGGCCTGTTAAATATTTTTTATTAAGGGGACTTTTATATGTCAATTACATCAACAAACAAAAAAGCCGCTAACATTACTAAACTGACCGTTACAGCAATGCTATCGGCGATCGCTATAGCATTGCAATACCTCGAATTTTCAGTACCGTTTGTACCCTCGTTTTTAAAGCTCGACTTTTCAGATGTACCTGAATTAATCGGAGCCTTCGCTATATCTCCGTTATACGGTGCGATTATCTGTCTTATTAAAAATTTAGTTCACCTACCGGTTTCTCAATCTATGTTTGTAGGCGAATTAGCTAACTTTGTTCTGGGCGTTTGTTTTGTTGTTCCTGCCGGAATCATATACAAATACACAATAAAATTAAAAGGAGAGAAAAAAGGTATAGTTAAACGTGAAGCAAAAACGAAAAAGGGTGCTGTTATCGGCTGCTTTGTCGGCGCGGTTGTAATGGCTATTATGAGTATTGTTACAAACTATACCTTTGTCTACCCTATTTACGCAAAACTTTGGTTCGGCGGAAATATAGATGCAATAATTGATATTTATAAAACAATATTACCTTCATCTGATAATCTTATTAAATCTCTTTTGATTTTTAACCTTCCGTTTACTTTTATAAAGGGAATTATAGTCGCAATAATAACTATTATCATCTACAAACCGCTATCTAAATTAATTGTAAAAATAAACAATTCACTGTCTAAAAAGGTATAACCCTTGACAAACTGTAAACAAAATATATAATATTTATTATAACAGAGTAGAATTTTGCGCGTGAAGTGTTCTTTGTACGGGGAGTTGACAAAGAAACGAAAGACTGGTTCTAGTTTTTTCCAAGTATTTTTTGAATCTGTCTGCGGTGCCGAATTTGCATCCCGCTGTTGCATATGGATATAAACCTCCTTATGTGATAACGAGTTATTACGCTGTTAAGGAGGTTTTTATATGTCAAATTTTAAAGCTGAGCTTTCTGAAATGTCGTTTATTCAAAAGTTTAAAAATTCTTCAAAAGAATTATCTAAAATTCAAACTATAGCTGTATGTGCCATGATGCTTGCTTTGAGAGTTGTTCTGGGGATTTTTACTAATTTCACATTAGCTATTGTTCCGTTTGTCAAAATCGGTTTTTCTTTTATTCCTATTGTGATTGTAGCTTATCTTTACGGACCAGTGTGTGCGTCAGTTGTATCAGCTTTGGGTGATATTCTATCGATTATTTTAGCTAACCCCAGTACATTTTCAATAACTCCGGGAATTACCGTCTGCTGTTTTATAGAGGGGATAATTTACGGTATTGTACTGTATAAAGCTTCCCCTAATTTAAAAAATATTATCATAGCTAAAGCTCTGGTTTTAGCGCTGTGTTCTTTACCGCTCAACACGCTTGTTCTATCTTTTTTAATGAATATGAACTATTTTACACTTTTATTATACAGATGTGCTATACTTATCCCTTTTGCTGTTGTAGAATGTGCTGTTATGTATGGATTGTCAAAAATTTTAAAATTAAAAAAAGCATAAATATTTCAAACATAATAAAACATAACCAACAAAAGTCAAGCCGCTCAAGTAATGAGCGGCTTGACTTTTGTTGGTATATTTGCTTTTAATCATCGATTAGCACTGAGTTTTTCTTCTTTTGTTTGTTAATTTTTGAAACTACTATAGCAATTAAAATTACCAATAAAACTATGCTTGATATGATTATTATTAAAAGCTTATAATCCCGTTGTATATTGTTATAATATAAAATAATATTAGTTTCATTATCTCCAAATGCTGCCTCAGAATTAGAGATATCAGTGTATTCATAGCCTTTAAACTGCAAATAGTCTATCTCAACTTTATCTCCCTGAGTTCCCAAATATGACTTTGTATGTATCACTTCTCCGTCTGATCCCAAATAGATAACGTTCGCCAGACTATTCAAGCTTTCATCCTCAACTTCAACCTTTTCTGCTTCTTCAAAAGTTTTATATTTATATATAACTTCTATTGGCTTTTTGGTATATTTTCCCGCTCCGTTTTTAGGAAGGGAATCCAAATCAAGATTATAGCCAACAACTGATGGAATATTAGGAGTATAATACTGTTGCCCTACACGATTAGTAAGCGAAATTGAATTTGCTATTTCTTTTCCGTCACTGTTTAAAAATTTAATATTAACCGTAGAGAACTCTCCCTTATAAGGACGACACTTTATTGTAACAGTAAAAAACATTGAATCAAATTTACCGTTTATTTTACTGTTGTGAGAAACAATATCATAATTAAATAGCAATTCCTCAGGAGCTGTCACAGAATAAGATTCACCCTTTTTCCCTGTAAGCTTTTGTTCATAAATCACGGTGTTTTTATCGGTATCCAAGTACTGCACATAAACATCGCAATAATCATTTGAATTTTGAAGATTTTCAAAAGTAGCTTCGTCAACTAAAACCGCCGCAGAATAAGCCTCAACTTCAACTTTTTCTTTTGACAAGGTTGCCAAAGCCTTAATATCAGCTTGATTTTTATCAACAATTTGTATCCAGGTATAATCGTTATCTAATTTCACCTTCGATGTTTTTGAGCTGCCATTAAAAATTACTGTTGCATGAGCTTTACTAGCTTCGTTATAAAGAGTATAAGCTATAACATCTTTATCTGTATCATCAAGATATGTTAAATTCACCTTTTCGATATCATCAGCACGAAACAAGCTCAACGTTTTTCTGATGTTTATCAGTCCTTTATAATATTCAACAAGAGAACGATATTTATTAAGATTGTCCCAGTTAAGGGCGTTAATTTTAACATCTGATTTATAAGAGTTTGAATCTCCCTCTTTTGTTCTGCCAAACTCTTCGCCCGAGAGCATAAACGGAACACCTTGTGATGTAAAAATGATAGCCGCTGCAAGTTTATTCTTTGATACCAAGTCCTCATTGCGCTGGGTATAATCCGAACCATCCGGCAACGAGGATGTAACAAGTTTATCATACAAGGTCATATTATCGTGACAGGAGGCGTAATTAACACTCTGTGAACATTTAGAAGCCCACCCTAAGCCTGTTTGCGCTTCTACGCCTGTACGAATATCTGCTTTTTTTGAGGCGTCAATAACAAATCCTTTGTCGGAAGGATTAAGTGCACTTCCGGCAATAGCATCGCGAATTGTATCGTCAAATGCTCCTATACGATCGGATAATAAACTTAAATTATCTTGTGTCGCAAGCTTAGTTTCACTATCTGTTGTTGTTGAAAGTGACCAACCTTCCCCATACATAATAATCTTTTCGCCGTTTTTGAGCTTGTCTAAACTTTCTCTGACTGAATTCATGGTATCTACATCAAGCAAACCCATAAGATCAAACCTAAAGCCGTCTATATGATATTCATCAGCCCAAAAAGTTACTGAGTCTTTTATAAACCTGCTTACCATATTACGCTCTGAAGCAACATCATTACCGCATCCTGATCCGTTAGACCATGTTCCCTCTTCATCTATACGATAATAATAATTAGGCACTGCTAAATTAAACCAAGAATTTTCTTTTTCATAAGTATGATTATAAACGACATCCATTATAACTCCTATACCTGCCTTATGCAGAGCCTGTATCATTTGTTTACACTCATTGATACGTGTTTTGCCGTTATATGGGTCAGAAGAATATGAACCCTCAGGAACATTATAGTTCTTTGGATCATACCCCCAGTTATATTGTTCATCAAGGGATTTGGTTTCGTCTATTGAGGCAAAATCATAAAAAGGATTTATTTGAACATAATTTACTCCCAATTCTTTTAAATAATCAATACAAGTCGAAAGCTCTCCGGATTTTGAATTAACAGTGGTTCCCTCTTCGCAAAAAGCAAGGTACTTTCCGCGGTTTTCTTTGCTTACTCCCGAGGTATCGGAATCAGAAAAATCTCTTATAGATATTTCCCATATTACTGCATCAACGGCGCTGTCAACTCTATCAAATTTATCATCTGACCAACCGTCGGGGTCGGTTGAAGATAAATCTAAAATTTCTCCTCTATCGCCGTTTGCTCCTGCAGCTACGGCATACGGATCTACAATCTCGTGTTTTTGTCCGTTGATATCAACCAAATATGTATAATACAATCCTTTATAGTCACCCTGTAAGGTGATATACCATGTTCCGTATTTTTTAGAATATTCCATAGAATTGCTGGACAACATTTGAGCGTTTTCTTCTTCATCTGTGCCGGTTTTATATATGCAAACCTTTACACTGTCCGCAACAGGCGACCATAATCTGAAGGTAGTAGAATCTTCGCTGTATAAAGCGCCAAGCTTGCCTGTATAAGACATAGTATCTAATTTTTCAGCATATTTTGCATATCCCAAATTTTGGACAGAAAGTGCAGGATATTTTGCTGGTTCCTCTGTAGGCTGTTGTGTAGGTTTTTCTGTTGAATCTGATTCATCATCTTCTTCGCTGTCTACAATTTCAATGCTCTCCTGAGCAAAAAAAGTAACAGAAAAAACAGAAGGTATTAAAATTATTGCTATCAAAAATAATGACAAAATTCGTTTAACAGCCACTTGAAGGTCTCCTTTTAAACATTTTTATTAATAAAGACAATTTTGTACAAACAAAGTGCATCTTGCTTTTGTTATATAATAACACAATTCACTTGTTCGGTTAATTCCGTTTTGGAATTAATCTCTCGTTAGAGTATACAACTTTACACATAGTTTTTTGGACATGCTTCCAAGTATCTTAATTTTTAAAAAAACTGATACAAGTACTTTCAATTTTCGAAGAATTGCATATTATGTATTAACGGAAAGGAGATTTAATATGGAGACTGTAACCTATACAGTGCGCCCGGGAAACACCTTGTATGCTATAGCACAGTTTTTCGGAACAACTGTAAATGAAATTGCAAACGCAAACGCCCTTGTTTATCCATACAATATTTACCCGGGTCAAGAGCTTATACTTCCTATTGAGAATATAACTTCACCTCAATATTATGTAGTCAGGCCAGGAGATTCTCTGTGGTCAATAGCCAACCGCTACGGATTAAATATTCAAACACTAATGATGTTAAATAACCTGGAAAATCCAAATGTCATATATCCCGGCCAAATTTTAAGATTGGTAGGATAAGAAGATAAAAGGCGTTGTACAAATGTGCAGCGCCTTGTTTTTTAGCTAATTAGTTTTATAATTCATCTCAGCTTAGCTAACCGTAAAAATCCCTATGACTGTCAGCAGCAAATACAAAAGCCGCAAGTTTAATACCCGCGGCTTTTTAGGCTATGTAAACAGCCCAATTTAATTTTGAACATTCTTCTCTTTTTTTATACCGTAAATTTTTCTTAGTATAAACGACAAAAACTTAGGTCTTTCTATTACCACTACTTTCATAAACTACCTCCTGCAACTTAAACAGGTGAGAATTAAAACAATTGCTGCGATAATGCACACCCACTTTGTCGGAAGAATTGAAGCGACAAGCAACCCCGCTCCAAAACATACGGCATTTTTGCATGTTTTGCACTTGTTCATAATTATCACCCTTAATATTCTATACATAACTATTGATTTTGTGACAACCGTTTTAAAAGAATATTGAAAATACTTATATGTGCTGATATAATTGTTTTGGTGGTTATATGCGTAATATTAAAATTGAAAAAAACGACTCGGGACAAAGACTAGACAAGTTTTTATCTAAACGTTTCAAGACTATGCCTAAATCTTTGATGTATAAATATATAAGAACCAAATACATAAAATTAAACGGCAAAAAAACTACGCCTCAAGTCTTTTTAAACTACGGAGATATTTTAACTTTATATATTAAAGATGAATTTTTTGAGGAACAAAAAAACTATGATTTTCTGAAAGCCGGAAAAAATCTTAACATTATTTATGAAGATAAAAATATTGTTTTGATAGAGAAAGAAGCCGGAGTGATAGTACACCAAGATAAAAACTTTGAAAGTGACGCACTAAATCTCAGGCTCATACGATATCTATACGAAAAAGGAGAATACAACCCTGATGATGAAGCTTCGTTTGTGCCTGCTTTATGCAACAGAATCGACCGCAATACAGCCGGGTTGGTTATAGGGGCAAAAAACGCTAAAGCTCTGCGAATTATAAATCAAAAAATTAAAAATCGCGAAATAGAAAAATACTATCTTTGTATTATTAAAGGTAATCCTAAAAAGAAAAGCGCTGTTCTCACTTCTTATCTTATAAAAAACGAAAAAAATAATACTGTAAAACTTTATGACAAAGAACTTGAGAATTCAAAAAAAACCATTACCGAATACAAAGTTCTTGACACAAAAAATGATATTAGTCTTTGTGAGGTTTTTCTTCACACAGGAAGAACACATCAAATTCGTGCTCAAATGTCCCATATAGGTCATCCGCTTTTAGGTGATGAAAAATATGGTGACTCAAGGTTAAATAAAAAATACAAATTAACTCATCAGGCGTTGTATTCATATAAGTTAAAATTTAATTTTAAAACAGACGCCGGAGAACTTGAATATCTAAACGGAAAAACTTTTATCGTAAATAACGTTTGGTTTACAAAATATTTCAACGCTGAATCCTAATAAAAATCAGTAATCAAAAAAGTACAAATTAGTATAATAAAAAATATTATGCTAATCTGTACTTTATTTTTATCAGAAAAAATTATAAGGAAACTTAATCTACATTATGTATATCAAGCTGATTATATGGAATTTTTATATTCTCTTTTGCAAGCTCATCCTGGATAATACGATTTGCCGAACGTTTTAAGTCACATTTATAATTTTGATCGCAAAAAAATCTGATTTTATATAATATAGATGAATCATTAAATTTTTGAGTTCCTTTGTACTGTGCTCTCTCAACTTTATCAAGCTTTTCAATTTTATTACAAATATTTTTCATAACAGTTTCTATCTTGTTAACATCTTCGTCATACGATAAACCGATATCAATATCTACTAAATTTGTCAAAACAGCAATCTCGCTAATATTACGGTTAGAAATCGACATAACGGAATTATCTTCCAAAAGACAAATTTTTGTAGTCCTTGCGTTGAAAGAAACAACTATTCCCTCTTGACTTTTATATCTGACGGCATCTCCTATTGAAAAGTATTTATCCGCCATGATATTTATTCCCATTATAATATCTTTTAAAGTATCCTGAAGAGCAAGACCTATGACCGCACTAGCAAGACCTAAACCTGCTATTAAAGATGTAACATTAATTCCATTTATTTGCAGTATAAGCAAAACCGCAACAAGCACAATTATAGTTTTTATTAATTTAGTAATTATTCTAATAGTATATATGCGTCTACTGTCGTCACCAATTTTATTTTTCTTAAAAGAATTAATTCCTTTGTTAATAAAAACGTTTAAAATAATCGCCGCAGCAACTATCACTAAACTCATCAATAAATGAGGTAAAGTTATATATTTAATAATATTATCCAGATAATTCACAATATCCCCCCTATTTTAAAACTAAAAAGGCGCTCATTGTACCTCTGTCTCCTCCGGTTGCTCTGTGACTCCACAAAAGGTCGCTGTTGCACTTGGTACACAAATCAGATATGGTTATATTCTCATTTTTTACGCCGCATGAAACTAAAATTTGTCGGTTACACTCCAGCATATCTACCATGTATTTTGTATCGCCTTTAGGAAATACAAATTTACTGTCATCTAAACCCAAAGCATAAAAATGATCGGCACAATCATTATCAACTTCA
The DNA here is from genome assembly GCA_002353935.1 of Ruminococcaceae bacterium UBA2719. Taxonomy (GTDB): domain Bacteria; phylum Bacillota; class Clostridia; order Oscillospirales; family Acutalibacteraceae; genus Ruminococcoides. Next base: position 23,521 of record DEKP01000044.1, read on the forward strand.
TAGCAGCATTTAGAGATAGCAGGTCCGATAGCGCAAACTAAATCTTTAGGATTTGTATTGTAATTTTCACGCATTGTACAAACTACTTTTTCTGCGATTTTAGAGACCGTACCGCGCCATCCTGAGTGCGCCAGTCCTATACATCTATTTTTTGTATCAACAAAAAATATAGGCGTACAGTCGGCATAATATGTAACCAATGTAACATCTTTTTCGTTAGTTACCAAAGCGTCTACGCTCTCTATATCCTTTTCGCGGTATATTCCTATTCCCTTTTCATTTGATGTACATACACGCACAAAGGTATGATGATCCTGACTCGACGCCACAAGAGAATCAAAATCAAATCCGGCAGCATCACAAAACCTATGATAATTTTCGGTTACCTTATCAAAATCATCATGCTCAAAAGACAGATTCATAGATTCCTTTGATCCAACCGATACTCCGCCGAGCCTGGTAGAAAACGCGTGATGAATAAAATCTATCTTATCTAAAGCGTTATATGTCAAATATGCTACGTCGCCATTTTTGTGAAGTTTCATAGTTTTAGAATTAATTTTCAAAATTATCACCTCGATCATTCTACAACATTTATATGTGACTTGCAAGTCATATATTTAAGTGATATAATTAAGATATAAAAATTTCGGCGGTGATTTTATGAAGAAAAAAATGTTTGGTAATAGTATCGCTCCCAGTTGTGAATACTGTATATATTCTCAAAAAAATGCAAATACTCAATATTGTACAAAAAACAGAACGCTTGTAAATGGTCAGTGCAAAAAATTCGAATACAATCCTATTATGCGCACGCCTCTCGGTGCCGCTATGCTTCCAAAATATAAACCCGAAGATTTTGCAATTTGATTTTTTATACATTTGCTTAATTAACTAAATAAATATTTATAATTAAAATCTGACATAAAATTAAATTTATTTAATAATCCTAGATAGATTAAATCCGTTCGAAAATTTTCGAACGGATTTTTTGAGTATTAAATTTTAACTTATGTAACATTCAGCAACACGAGAAAGTCGTCGCTTGGCCGCTTTGATGTGGCGTGTTACAGTTGACGGAGACAGATCCAAAGCATAGGCTATCTCATACATTTTCATCTGCTTAAAATAGTACATCGTTATACAATCTCGCTGACGGGGAGTTAGCTCGTTTGATAACGCCCGAAAGAGAATTTTTTTCATTCTTGCTCTTTCAGAATGGTTGGTTGAATCCTCACAAAATAATGAAAACGCGATAACATCAGAGCTTTTATCGCTCAGGCATACTGTCCTATGCTGCATTAGCTGTCACTCCCGCACGTCTGCGCAAAACATCATGTATATGCATGCAATCATAATAAATATTTCGCAGTTCAATAATGTCGCGGTTGATAGATTTTCTTTGTTCTGCTGTTGATGATTTTAACATTTTTTTCTTCTTCTCAATCAAATTTGCAATAGTTTCTGCCTGTGTAAGATATTCATCAGACCAAGTTATGTAATCCATTTTCTTTTCCTTTCACTTAAGCTTTCATAATAAAAACAAATCGGGGTATATTCGTTAAGAGTCTGGGGCTAAACTCTATATATAATAATAGCAGATTTTTCCAATAATTTCAATACTTTTTCGAATATTTGTTCGAATTTACGAAAAATTCATACTTATATCGCATTTTGTCAGATTATGTATTTAAAAATAATAATTTTTAAATACCAAAGACAAAAGCCGACAGAATCGTAGTTTCTGCCGGCTTTTAACTTATATTTTATGTTTATCTTCCTGCTCTTTTGAAGTATCTGTTTTCAAAAATTCGAACGTTTTCTTTATAATTTTTACTCCATCGTAGCATTTTTTTATTATTATTCTGCCTTCAAACTCGCGATGACACTTACTACACTTAAACTTAGCCCGAAACGATTTGTTTTTTAATCGCCACTTTGACTTTCTTCGTGCTTTTTTACCACAAACATCGCATACTATAAACATCTGCTTTTTATCAACAAGAGGATCTTTTAAATCGCATATATTAGTGTTTTTGTAAGTTATTTTTCTAAAGAACTCTTCCCCTACTTTTTCTATGTTATTAGAAAACAAAGATTCTTCAAACAGCTCTTTTAAACAAAGCATAGACAATTTTGCATCTGATAAGGCACGGTGTAGCACCTTTTCATCAAATTTTATGTTAAGCCTCTCGGCACAAGAGGATAACCCCATTTGGCGAGCCTTATCATGATAATCAAGCGCAAGCTCACAATATCGCTGCAAATTCAAATAATACTTTGCAAACTCAATATTTTGCATATCGCTAAGCAAACTGCAGTTTTCTCTTAAAACCAATATATCAGTAGTGCCCCAAGTCATCAATATACTGTCATCCATAAATTCAATAAAACTTTGCATCGCTGATTTAAAACTTATATGCGAACGACTTAATTCTCCAGCAGAAATACGAGTTAATTTACTGACATGAGGGTTAAGCTTTTTTGATATAATGGGTTTTATAAGTACAGAAAAAGTATTTATTATATTAAATTTTTCATCGCACTTAACAGCGCCGATTTCAATAATCTCGTTTACAAAGCGATGGTGAGATTTGCTATAGGAGCCGTTAAACTCTAAATCTAAAATCACATAATTCATATAACATCAAATTTTCTAATAATTCACTTTATTTTCTGAACATAGTCTTCATTCTTTGCTCTTTAGACAAAATCTTTTTCCTCATCCTGATAGTTTCCGGAGTAACCTCTACAAGCTCATCGTCGGCTATAAATTCAAGACACTGCTCAAGCGACAAAATGCTTGGAGGTGTAAGCTTTAATGCATCGTCAGAACCCGAAGCCCTTGTGTTGGTTATATGCTTCTTTTTACAGACATTCAAGGTTAAATCTTCGGCTTTTGGGCAAGCACCTACAATCATGCCCTCGTAAACATCTACGCCGGGACCTACAAACAAACGTCCGCGTTCCTGAGCTGCATACAAACCGTAGGTTACTGTTTGACCGGTTTCAAAAGCTATTAAAGACCCTTGATGACGGGTAACAATCTCGCCTTTAAATGGTGCGTATGAATCAAAAACGTGGTTCATAATACCGTTACCGTTTGTATCGGTCAAAAATTCGGGTCGGTATCCCATCAAGCCTCTAGCTGGGATTTTAAACTCAATATGCGTGGAGCCGCCTTCTCTGGTTCCCATATTAATAAGTTCTGCTTTTCTGGAGCCTAATTTCTCCATAACAGCTCCTACATAAGCTTCCGGAACCTCTATCATCAAATATTCTATAGGTTCGCACAGAACCCCGTCAATCGTCTTGGTAATAACCTGCGGACGTGAAACCTGAAATTCATAACCCTCACGTCGCATTGTTTCGATAAGTATAGACAAATGAAGTTCGCCTCTGCCTGAAACCTTAAATGTATCAGCGGAATCGGTCTCTTCAACGCGCAAAGCGACATTAGTCTCTACCTCCTTGTACAAACGGTCACGCAAGTTTCTTGATGTAACATATTTGCCTTCTCTGCCGGCAAACGGAGAATTATTTACCATAAAGTTCATAGTTACGGTAGGCTCGTCTATCTTAATAAACGGCAATGGCTCAATCGTATCGTTTGAACAAATGGTTTCTCCTATATTTATATCTGATATACCACTGATGCAAATCAGATCTCCTATTTGTGCCGACTGGCATTCTACTCTTTTTAATCCTTCAAACTCGTATAATTTTGATATTTTTACATTTTCGGTTGTATTATCACGACGGCACAAAACAGCGCTTTGACCAACGTGGATAGAACCACGCTCTACTCTTCCGATGCCGATTCTGCCTAAATATTCATCATACTCGATATTAGATACTAAAAATTGCAGCGGCGCATCCTTTTCGCCCTTCGGAGCAGGGATCTCCTTGATGATAGATTCAAAAAGCGGCTGCATGTTTTCTCCCATATTATGATAATCAAGTGAAGCAATTCCGTCCTTTGCAGAAGCATAAACTACAGGGAACTCAAGCTGATCTTCATCGGCCCCAAGCTCTATAAACAAGTCAAGCACTTCATCTACAACCTCGTCTGCACGTGCGCCGTCACGGTCAATTTTATTAACGACAACCAGCGGTTTTTTGCCAAGTCCCAATGCTTTTTTCAATACAAAACGAGTCTGAGGCATACAGCCTTCAAAAGCGTCAACCAGCAAAAGCACACCGTCTACCATCATCAAAATACGCTCTACTTCGCCTCCGAAATCCGCGTGTCCGGGAGTATCAACGATGTTGATCTTTACATCATTGTACATTACAGATGTATTTTTTGACAAAATAGTAATTCCGCGTTCACGCTCCAAGTCATTAGAGTCCATAACACGTTCATTAACGGTTTCATTTTTTCGAAAAGTTCCGCTTTGTCTAAGCAACTGATCTACCAATGTTGTTTTCCCATGGTCTACGTGAGCAATTATCGCAACATTTCGTAAATTTTCTCTGATTTCCATACATATCACCTTTCTTTTCACAATTAAAAATTATACCACTATTTCCTGTCAATTACTATATGTATTTTGACCGAAAAAGTCAATCAATGTCAGCGCAATATTTGCTTTACTTTATAATCTTAATATTGTATAATAGTTTATTATATTACTCTGGGAGGTAAATATGGGTTACACTATCGCTCAAAAAATTATTAAAAATCATCTTGTCAGCGGAGAAATGAAGGTTGGAAACGATATCGGAATCAGAATAGACCAAACGCTAACTCAAGACGCTACGGGAACTATGGCGTATCTTGAATTTGAAGCTATGGGAATAAAAAGGGTTAAAACCGAAAAATCGGTTGCTTATATTGATCACAATACATTGCAGACAGGCTTCGAAAACGCTGATGATCACAGATTTATTCAGTCGGTATGTAAAAAGCACGGGATCTATTTTTCCCGTCCGGGTAACGGAATTTGCCATCAGGTTCATCTCGAGCGTTTCGGTATACCTACCAAAACCTTGATAGGTTCTGACAGCCACACTCCTACCGCCGGGGGCTTAGGAATGCTTGCTATGGGGGCAGGCGGACTTGACGTTGCTGTTGCTATGGGCGGCGGAGCGTATTTTATAACCATGCCGAAAATAGTAAACATTGAGCTTACCGGAAAGCTAAACGACAATGTTTCTGCAAAAGATATTATACTCGAAGTATTAAGAATCATGAGCGTTAAAGGCGGCGTAGGAAAAATCATCGAATACTCAGGCGACGCTATTAAAACTCTTTCTGTTCCTCAAAGAGCGACAATCACCAACATGGGAGCTGAATTAGGAGCTACAACCTCGATCTTCCCATCAGATGAGAACACAAGAGAATTTCTTAAAGCACAAGGCAGAGAACAAGATTTTATGCCAATTTCTCCTGATGATGACGCAGTTTATGATGAACATATAAAAATAGACTTATCAACCTTAACGCCTCTCGCGGCTTGTCCTCATTCTCCCGATAATGTTAAGAAAATTTCAGATTTAGAAGGTATGAAAATCAACCAGGTTAGCATCGGATCTTGTACAAACTCAAGTTATGCTGATATGATGAAAGTCGCTCATATATTAAAAGGTAAGACAGTTCACCCTGATGTTTCTCTCTCAATTGCACCGGGAAGCAAACAAGTGCTTAATATGCTTGCTCAAAACGGCGCTCTATCGGATATTATAGACGCAGGAGCAAGAATTTTAGAGAGCGCTTGCGGCCCTTGTATCGGTATGGGACAGGCTCCAAACTCAAAGGGCGTGTCACTTAGAACATTTAACCGCAACTTCCTTGGCAGAAGCGGAACAAAAGACGGCGAGATTTATCTTGTTTCTCCTGAAACTGCCGCTGTATCTGCTATCTGTGGAGTACTGACCGATCCAACAAAACACGCTGACGGATATGAAGTTAAAATTCCGGAGCATTTCTTAATAAATGATAATATGGTTATCGAGCCGGCAAGCGTTGAAGAAATGGACAGCATAAATGTATTGAGAGGTCCAAATATTAAGGAATTTCCTGAAACAGCGCCTCTGCAAAGCGATATAAAATCAACCTGCTCATTAAAAGTCGGGGACAACATAACAACCGACCACATTATGCCGGCAGGAGCAAAAATACTGCCCCTGAGATCAAATATACCGGCTATAAGCGAATACTGCTTTACCGTTTGCGACAGTTCTTTCCCAAGCCGTGCAAAATCACTCGAATCCAACATTATTGTAGGAGGCTCAAACTACGGTCAAGGCTCTTCAAGAGAACACGCTGCTCTCGCTCCGCTATACCTGAAGGTTAAAGCAGTTATCGTAAAAAGCTTTGCTCGTATTCACAGAGCTAACCTTATCAACGCAGGTATTCTTCCGCTGGAATTTGTTGACGAAAATGACTATAACAATATAAATCTTGGCGATGAACTAGATATTTTAAATGTCAGAGATAAAATCAAAAACGGCAAAGAAATCACTGTTATCAACAAAACTACAGGCAAAGAAATCAAGACAAAATGCGAGCTTACACAGCGCAGCCGTGATATTATTCTGGCAGGCGGTCTCTTAAAATACACTATGGAAAAAGGTGAATAATTATGGATAAAATAAAAATGATAACTCCTCTCGTTGAGATGGATGGCGACGAGATGACCCGCATCCTGTGGAAAATGATTAAGGACGAACTGATTCTGCCGTTCGTTGATCTGAAGACTGAGTACTTCGACCTCGGTCTGGTGAAGCGCGACGAGACCCGCGACCAGATAACCATCGACTCTGCAGAGGCCACTAAGAAGTATGGCGTGGCCGTGAAGTGCGCCACCATCACCCCCAACCACCAGCGCATGGACGAGTACAAGCTCNNACTCCTCTCGTTGAGATGGATGGAGATGAAATGACCAGAGTCATCTGGCAGATGATCAAAGACAAGCTTATACTCCCGTTTGTAGATTTAAAAAGCGAATACTATGACTTAGGGCTTGAAAACCGCAATGCTACCGATGACAAAGTTACTTCAGACAGCGCTATGGCTACAAAAAAATACGGTGTAGCGGTAAAATGCGCAACTATTACTCCCAACGCTCAGCGTGTAGACGAATATAAGCTAAAGGAAATGTGGAAGTCACCCAACGGTACTATCAGAGCAATTTTGGATGGTACTGTATTTCGTGCTCCGATTTTGGTAAAGGGCATCACCCCCTATCTGCCGACCTGGAAAAAACCTATTTGCATAGCAAGACACGCCTACGGCGATGTTTATAAAAACACAGAGATGAAAGTAAAAAAAGGTTCCAAGGCAGAGCTTTGCGTTACTGATGAAAACGGCAATGAGAACCGCGAGCTGATATTTGATTTCAAAAACAGCGATGGAATCATCCAGGGTATTCACAACTTAGAAAACAGCATTTCATCTTTTGCCAGAGCTTGTTTTAACTATGCTCTGGATCAAAAGCTCGATATTTGGTTTTCTACAAAAGACACTATCAGCAAAAAATATGATCATACATTTAAGGATATTTTTGCAGAAATATTTGAAAATGAATATAAAGAGAAATTTGAACAAGCTGGCATTGAATACTTCTACACACTAATTGACGATGCTGTTGCAAGAGTAATCAGATCAAACGGCGGCTTTATATGGGCGTGCAAAAACTATGATGGAGATGTTATGAGTGATATGATAGCTACTGCATTTGGTTCCCTTGCAATGATGACAAGCGTTTTGGTATCTCCTGACGGAATATATGAATATGAAGCTGCTCACGGCACTGTTCAGCGCCACTACTATAAACATCTCAAAGGCGAAGAAACCTCAACAAACTCTGTAGCTACTATATTTGCCTGGAGCGGAGCTCTCAGAAAGCGCGGAGAGTTAGACGGTATTAAAGAACTGCAAAAATTTGCCGATAACCTTGAAAAAGCTACTATAGACACTATTGAAAGCGGTATTATGACCGGTGACTTGTATCTTTTAAGCTCGCTTGAAAACAAGAAAAAGGTCAACACAGAAGATTTCTTAACTGCAGTTTCCAATAAACTTAAGGAGCTTTACTAAGGAGGTCTTAGTATGAGCAAAAATATTTCCATTCAAGTTATCAGGCGTTTACCCAGATATCACAGGTTTTTAAAGGAATTGGAAGCTCAGGGTGTTGAAAGGATTTCATCTACTAAACTTGCCTCAATTATGAATGCTACCGCCTCTCAGGTCAGACAGGATCTTAACAATTTTGGCGGATTTGGGCAACAGGGCTATGGATACAGCGTATCGGGACTAAAAGATGAAATAGACAAGATTCTTGGGTTAGATAAAAAGCACCATGCTATACTCTTAGGTGCAGGAAACCTTGGCAGAGCAGTCGCTACACATATGAATTTTGAAAGCTTGGGTTTTCAGTTGGACGCTGTTTTTGAAAAGGATGAAAAAATTATCGGCACTATGCTCAGAGGACTAAAAATTTGTCCGGACAGCAAAATCGAAAGCTATTGTAAAGAACACTATATAGATACAGCGTTTTTATCTTTACCTAAAAAATCCGTTTCTGCTATTATTGAAAAACTATATAATGCCGGAATTAGATATTACTGGAATTTCAGCCACTTTGATATTGCTAAGAAATATCCCGATACAATAGTTGAAAACGTCCATATGAGTGATAGCTTGATGACTCTATGCTACAGAATAAACGAAAATAAAAACATATAAATTTTTAAGCCTGTTTCAAGTTTAGTTTGAAACAGGCTTTTTATATATCAAAATATGCAAGCAATTTTTATTGTTTATAATAAAAAGATAATATAAAACTATAAATTATTTCCAAGTGAAATAATTTCGCTCCATTCAGCGGGTCCTATGGCTCCGTTTTCTTCAATTCCCATTTGACGCTGCAAGGCTAAAACTGCGTTTCTTGTAGCGCTGTCAAACTCTCCGGTTACACTGACGTTTGGTATATTATCATAGCTTTGTGATATTTTTGATAAATATCCTTGAATCACTCTTACATTTTCTCCGCTATCTCCAAACACCAAAAACCTGCCGGGATACGGCTCTCCTATCGCGCTTTGATAATTTGCCGGCAAATCTTTGACGGCGTTTTTGTACACATCTTCTATCCTATAAAACACCCTTTCATCTACTACTCCGTCAACAGGTAACCCATATAAGCTTTCGAAAGTAAAAACCGCATCTCTTGTTTGTTCATCATAAACTCCTGTTATCTCTATAGGAGGCAACTCGGGATAAAAATATCCTAAAAACGCTAAATAATATTGCACAGCTTTTACCGCAACATCGCTGTCTCCTAATCTCAGAACTCTTTCATATCTGCGTTGTGCTTCTGAAATAGTCAGTCCCTCACTAGTGATTTCCGAAAGTCGCTTTACCGCTAAATATATCTGCTTAATTTTATACCATGTAGCTTTTCCCACTATTCCGTCAACTGTCAAATTGAATATTTCTTGGAATTTTCTTACCGCTTCTTCGGTATCTGCATCAAAAACCCCTGTTAAAAATTCAATCTTAGGTATAGCGGGATAGTTCATGGCAATTCTGTTCAATTCCCTTTTTATGGTCAAAACATCGTCGCCAAATGATCCGCGGCGAAGTGGTATACCCATATATGACGGCGTATTATCGCCTACCGGGGCATTGCGAACAAGGGTTATATTATCGCCGTAGTAATATCTTAAAATTTCAATTGCATTCATTCCCTGATTTGCAAGCTCTACGCTGCCCCACTGAGAGAGCCCGTTGCACTGAGTACGAATTCCATCGCAAAACTGGGCAAAAATGGGTTCTATTGTTCCCTCTCTCACTATATAATCATTGAATATCTCATCTACTATCTGGCTGATATTATCAAATATTTCGCTGTTTACACTGAATGCGTGATCAAATTGGGTATTATTTGTTATATCAAAATCATAACCGGCAGCGCGATAATATTCGGTATAAATTCTATTCAACGTATAGGTTATTTGAGCGAGAATATTAGCTCTTATAGAACTTTCGGGCCAGGTAGGGTATATCTCGTTAGAAGCGACATTTTTTATATATTCAGTAAATCCTACGGTTACATTTTCTGCTGCCTCGTCAGGTCTACCTAAATGTACCGTGACAGTCTGAGGTATTACAGGTTCAACCATTGTTACCTGCCTTTCGCGCAACAGGAGTCAGCGAAAGAGGCAAAATTGTCTCTATTTTATCATGTATCGTAACAACACAATCATTTATAGAGTCAAAGCCCGGATGATATACTGACACAAGATACTGCGCTTCACCTGTATTTGCAAACTCCGGAGTCAAAGTAGAATCAACATGCCTCGTTGGAAGCACCATATTATTTACTATGCCTGACGAATCGCTTACATCATTATAAATAGTATATCTTACTCCCTTATAAATCAAAGCAACATCAACGATAACGTCTTTTATTGGAAACGCTTCATCCGCTATACTCAACTGGACTTTCAAGCTTCCTCTTCCCGGATACTCGGAAATAAATTTGGCGTATTCTTCCGAAAACGGACTTCTTCCTGTGACAAACGACTTCTTATCTTCAGGCTCAGGATTAAAATATTCATAGTTGTTATACGTTTGTTTAAACATAAAATTTCCCCTTTCGCTAATGTATATTAAACTCTAAAAGAAAAAATGAAGAGTTTCTGATTATAACTGAATTTTGAGTTGTTTTATTTTAATAGAACCTCTGCGGTTAAAGTGCGTATAAAAAAAGCTGTTGACATTTCTCGCCAACAGCTTTTTACATTTAAGCAACACAAGTACAATCAAACGCTTGTTATTTAATATGGAATTTCAACAAAACCTTTAACATCCATTCGGATTAATCTATTCATAAAAATTTCCAGTATCACCTAAAGTTTGGTATTAAACTTATAATCATTTGAAAAATCAAAAGTTGAAAAATAATCATCCATAGTTTCGGCGCGGCGAATAACTTTATATGTTCCGTCTTCTTTTAAAAGCACCTCGGCGCTTCTGAGCTTTCCGTTATAATTATATCCCATTGAAAAGCCGTGGGCTCCTGTATCATGGATATACAGCAAATCTCCGTTTTCAACCTTTGGCAACATTCTGTCTATGGCAAATTTATCATTATTTTCACACAAACCGCCTGTTACATCGTATTTTTCAGTACAAGGCTCATTTTCTTTGCCTAAAACAGTTATATGATGATAAGAACCGTACATAGCAGGGCGCATAAGATTAGCAGCGCTGGCATCAAGTCCTAAATACTCTTTATAAATATGCTTTTGATGCATACAGGTTGAAACTAACGCTCCGTATGGCGCTAACATATATCTGCCGAGTTCTGAAAAAACAGCAACATCATCCATACCGTTAGGTACTAAAATCTCGTCAAATTTCTTATGAACAAGCTCACCAATAAGAGCAATATTCGGTGTGGGCTCATCGGGTCTATAGTCTACTCCTATACCGCCGGAAAGATTAATGAAAGAGATGTGTACTCCTGTTTTGTTTTTAAGTCTAACCGCAAGTTCAAATAAGATACCGGAGAGAGCTGCATAGTACTCGTTGGAAACTGTATTAGAAGCTAAAAAAGCATGTATGCCAAAGTGCTTTACACCGTCTTCTTTCAGTTTTAAAAAAGCCTGTTCCATTTGATCTTCTGTCATGCCATACTTAGCTTCGCCTGGGTTATCCATAACCTGAACTCCGTCTTCGCTTTTGGAAAGTTCAAAAACTCCGCCGGGATTGTACCTGCAGCAAACAGTATCGGGTATACCGCACACACGTTCAATAAACGGTACAAAGTTTACGTCGTCAAGATTAATATATGCTCCGAGATCATAAGCTTTTTTCATATCTTCTTCAGGCGTTACATTTGAAGAAAACATAATATCGCTGCCTTTAAACCCGCAAGCCTCACTCATTACAAGTTCCGTAATAGTAGAACAGTCTACACCGCAACCCTCTTCCTTTAATATTTGCAAAATATACGGATTAGGGGTAGCCTTAACGGCAAAGTACTCTCTGAATCCTTTATTCCACGAAAAAGCCTTGTAAAGTCTGCGACAATTCTCTCTTATCCCCTTTTCATCGTATATATGAAAAGGAGTGGGAACATTCTTTACTATTTCCTGAGCTTTTTCCAGCGTTAAAAACGGTTTCTTTTCCATATTCTACACCTCAAATCTTTTAACTGAAGTTTCAATATACTGTCTTATCTCATCTATCGAATCGCCCTTTAGCGAAGAACAAGCATAAAACGGCACATTGTTATATTTTGACAATTCATTCGAAAAATACTCTAACTGAGATTTTGTTTCTCTAACATTTAATTTGTCTTTTTTGGTAGCAACAACAATAAACGGAATAGCATTTTGATACAAAAACTCTATCATACTTATATCATCAGTGCTCATCTTATGGCGCATATCAACAATTTGTACCACAAGACAAATTTTACGATCCTGTGCAAAATAGCCCTCAACCAATTCAGCCCAACGCATTTTTTCTGATTTTGAAACCTTTGCATATCCGTATCCGGGCAAATCAACAAGCGTAAACTGCTCTAAATCAAAAAAATTTATTGTAGCGGTTTTTCCGGGTGTTGCGCTGACACGAGCCAAAGATTTTCTGGATACTAATTTATTAATCAAAGACGACTTTCCCACATTTGATCTGCCTGAAAATACAACCTCCGGTTTATCACTTTCTTTTAATTGATCAGACAATCCTGCGGCATATATAAATTCAGCTTTGTTGAACATAAAATCAGCCTCCATTATAATGTTGCGGAAAGGTTATTAGATGAACTTTTCACATCATACAGTAGCGGCTTAGTTGAAGCTTTTAGTCTTTTTTGAGTGTGTATAACCGCCAAAGAAATTACCTCATCTACATTAGAAACAGGATAAAATTTAATTTCTGATCTAATCTCATCGTCTATTTCCTGAATATCGCGAACATTGTCTTTAGGAATGATAATATTTTTGATCTTTGATTTGTATGCTGCCATTACCTTTTCTTTCAGACCTCCTATAGGAAGAACCTTTCCTCTGATAGAAATCTCACCGGTCATGGCAA
>DEKP01000044.1:36660-39382 GCA_002353935.1 Ruminococcaceae bacterium UBA2719
GCAGAAGGACCGTCTTTTGGAATTGCTCCCTCAAGAGCGTGAATATGTATATCACATTTTTCATAAAAGTCAGTATCTATTCCAAGTTTGTCCGCCCTGGCTCTGATACAGGTTACGGCAGCTTTTGCAGACTCTTGCATTACATCTCCGAGCGAGCCTGTTAGCTCAATTTTTCCACTTCCACTTACAACAGTACACTCAATGGGTAATAATGTTCCGCCAACCGATGTCCACGCAAGACCATTTACTGTTCCTATCTCGTTTTTCTTAATATTTATATCATCGATATATTTTATCGGTCCTAAATATTCTTCGATATTTTTATCACTTACTCTGACTAAAATGCTGTTATCAGATACAATTTTTACCGCTGCTTTTCTCAAAAGCGACTGTATTGTTCTCTCTAGGTTTCTCACGCCTGCTTCTCTTGTATATGAATCTATCAAAACATAAATCGCTTTATCGGTTATTCTAAAATTCTTTCTCATAATTCCACAAAGCTTTAATTGCTTAGGCAAGAGATATTTTTTAGCAATATTAAACTTTTCATAGCGGGTATAGGACGGAAGCTCTATTACATCCATACGGTCTCTAAGCGGCATAGGAACAGCATCAATATCATTAGCTGTTGTTATAAACATAGCGTCTGACAAATCAAACGGCAAGTCTATATAATGATCCACAAAAGCATTGTTTTGTTCCGAGTCTAAAACTTCAAGCAACGCTGATGTAGGATCTCCCTTATAATCGTTTGAAAGCTTGTCTATTTCATCTAAAACAATAAGAGGATTATTAACCTTGCACTGTCTGAACGCGTTGATAATTCTTCCCGGCATTGCCGCTATATATGTACGTCTGTGGCCCCTTATCTCAGCCTCGTCCTTTACTCCTCCTAAGGATACCCTAGCAGACTTTCTTCCGATTGCATCAGCTATACTCATAGCTATAGATGTTTTACCCACTCCGGGAGGTCCAACTAGACATATTATCTGGGTTTTTGAGTTGCTGCTAAGTTTTTGAACCGCCAGCTGCTCGATAATGCGTTTTTTAACTTTCTCAAGACCGTAGTGATCCGCGTCAAGTTTTTTCTTTACTTTTTCAAGATCAATATTAACCTGTGTTTTTTCACTCCACGGAAGATCTAAACACAGCTCAAGATAGTTTTCAATAACAGAAGCTTCTTGAGAGCCAAAAGGTAATTTTTCAAGCCTTGCACACTCTTTTAATAAAACTTCTTTTACATTTTCGCTCAACTTGAGTTCTTCTATCTTATTTCTAAACTTTTGAGCCGATGTATGGATTTGTTCGCCTTCTCCAAGTTCTTCTTCTATTGTTCTGATTTGTTCTCTTAGATAATAATCACGCTGAGCTTTATCAATTTTGTCCTTTGCTTTATCTAAAATTTCCTGTTCTATATCTAATAGAAAAATCTCATTCTGCAGCGCGTCTATAAGCAGCTCCATTCTTTCAACAACATTTGTAGTCTCTAAAATCAGCTGCTTTATCTCTACATCTAAAGAAACATTTGAAGCTACATAATCGGTAATGTCGCCGGCGTCGTTGCTGAGCCCTATTTTAAATAAAATCTCAGGTGAAATCTTTGGAGACATCTCCATATACCTTTCGAAAGTAGATTTTAAAGATCTTATAAGAGCTAACTCACGAGCAGTATGGGGATGATTTCTTATTTTTATCGGCTCAACAATTGCCTGCATGCACTCAGAGGAAGAATATTCTTCAAGAATTTTAGCTCTATACTGACCTTCTACAACAATTCTGGTAGTATTTTCGCTGTTTTTTAAAATCTGAACAATCTTGCAAACTGTACCTATTCTGTATATATCATCAATTGTAACTTTGTTTTTAGACGGATCAGGCTGCGACGACAAAAAGATCATCTGATTATTGTCCATCGCAAAAGTTAGTGATTTTATTGATTCTTTTCTGCCCACATCAAAGTGCATAATCATTTTTGGAAAAACAACTACGCCTCTTAATGGTAAAACAGGCAATATTATTGTATTCTGTGTATTATCTGTCATAATTCTCCTTATCTAAACTAAGGCTGTATGTAAAAACATACAGCCTTAAATTAGGATGCGTTGCCACGCTTGTTATTCTCTGAATAATCTTCATCAAGATTTATCTGTATGGGATTGTTTTTATTGCGTATAATTTGCGCCTCTTGCTTATTCTCTACAACCTCTTCTGTAATCAGAATTTTTTCAATAGTATTGTCGGACGGCGTTTCAAACATCAGATCTTTTAACAGCTGTTCTATAATTCCTCTCAGCCCTCTTGCTCCCGTTTTCTGCTCTTTTGCCTTTTTTGCAATTGCATAAAGCGCTTTTTCTTCAAACATCAAGTCGACATTATCGAGTTTGAACAGATGTTTATACTGCGATATTACAGAATTTTTCGGTTCTGTCAGAACTCGCACCATATCGCTTTCAGATAAATCGGTCAAGGTAGTAATAACAGGCAATCTGCCGATAAGCTCGGGAATGATACCGTATTTCACCAAATCATGACCTACTACATGATTCATCCAATCTTCTTTATAATTCTCTTTATGATTTGCAAAATCAGATTCGAATCCAAGTACACTCGAACCAAGTTTTTTGAGAACAATTTTATCAAGTCCATCAAAAGCTCCGCCGCAAATAAAGAGAATATTCTTGGTATCTATCTGTAAAAACTCCTGCTGAGGATGTTTTCTTCC
>DEKP01000026.1:0-49678 GCA_002353935.1 Ruminococcaceae bacterium UBA2719
TATCATGTTGAAACTCTTACTTCGGGTACAATTATTGATAGATACGGTAGCAATGGATCGGGAAGATATTTTCTCCGGACGGAACCCCTTATGCTGGAGAGCATTGCCGCCATTTATGGAAATGGGAATCTACTATGGAGCCCGATTATTTAGGAAATTATGGCTTTGGGTACATAGGCGCCGATTACTGGCAAGGAGTCGATTTTGACGATGTTGTCGAATCCGGGTCTTTAATAAGAGCATCTATTCCGTCGGGAACAGGGAAGAACTTTGTTGATGCACTTACTGTTTATACCACCGGAATGTCTGCCGTTTCGGCGTTAAGAGTTGCAAATCCTGACAAAACCGATGCAGAAATGTTCTGTCTTATCGGTGCAGGCGGAGCACAATTATATGGTGACGTGAGTTCTAAAATCAATAGTGCTATAGAGAATCGTAATCTCAATGATTTAAAAAAATTACCCAAAGAATTTGGTGAATACTTTGAGAGTATTGGCAAGGGAAACTGGGGAGATAATGCAGGTGATTCAGAAATGATCAGCGATGGATTTAATGATTACTATGGCGCTCATGGAATTGATAAGTCACAAATAATCAAGGAGGAACGAAAAATAAGATGAGGAAAGGAATAAAGCTTACAGCATTCCTCTTAGCTGTATTTTTAGTTCATACATTTTCTGGGTGTATAGAAAACGAAGATTTTGTAGTATACGGACGATTTAAGGATAGCTATACCACTGATAGATTTGAAGTTTTCTGCGATTGGGAAAAGATCAATCCGGTGCTGGATAAATGTGATTTTAAAGAGTACGGATTGTATAACGCCTTTTATGACAATAATGACTCTTTTCCTGACTTTGAGAAAAGAATGAATGCTATATGGTTAAATAATTACCCACTAAATGATGAAAACACTAACAATGCAACACTTGGCTCTGCACATGTCTCTTACGGAGCAAGATGTTGTAACTCTGTTGAGAGTCAACATCATACCGGTGAAAAATATTTTACCGAGCCTATGATTCAAATACAACTATATAATCCAAATGCCAGACAACGAGAACATGAAATAGAGCCGGATTATTTGCTTGGTTATCGTGCTGTATACAGCCTTAACGGAGAGCTTGCGCTGGAAGAGGGCCAATGGTTTTTAGAAGAGGACAAAGACAATTTTTGTCGACATTACTTTGACATTATGCTGAAGATTATCGGAAAAGGGGATTGATGATTTTGCAGTGTACTGCCGAATCAATAGTATAATACGGATAATAATTCACCAAATCGGATATGAAACTGATAACAACAGCTCAAGGGAAAGTCTGTATGTGATGTGTGCAGATATATTTATACCGGGTGTGCAGCTTTCCATAGCGGCTCTGTTGGTGATTACAAGCAGAGTTGTCTTAAATGTATTCAACAATTATTAAGCTATAAAAAGCGAAAAGTAATCGTGCATTGTATCGAGCAACATAATAGGACAAATACTGTCCCTTTTTAAGATTATTTGAAAAACAGAAAACAAATGATAATAGGAGTGATTGCGTTCTAATAATATATAATTACCAAATTTTAATCATATTGCCCTGTGTTTCGACAGAATAATCAAGTAATCTCTGCTATGATATATAGCAGTGGAAAATATTACATATTTTACCAAAAACCGCAAACAGAAACACAAAATAAAAGGGGAATATAAGGAACACAATAGAATAATTATAGAAATAGGCGTTGTGCTGTCGAAAGACAATACAGCGCTTTTCTTTTCGACAAAAAAATACTCTTTCTTTTGTGATTTTGCTTTTTTGCTCATAAAAGAACAAAATTGCACTTTTATACGCGCTCCTCCGCTCAGCTTGAAATCTAACCATTTCAAGTTGAACGGAGGACTATTAATTGTCAATCTTTTTTATTGAAGATAAAAACGGAAATTACTTCTCTGCTGATGGAAAGAGAAGATTTATTAGATTAAAAGGAAAGGCAGCTTATGACTACCTGAAAAGCCCTAACGGACGGGGCAAGCGTTTTTATAGGCTGTCAGCCGAAGAAGAAACGGAGGAAGATGTCTTTATTGAGATACCTTCCTCTAAAATCGGTCATATCCGAAAAGCGGAACGACGCACACAGTATGTCGCTGATTGCAAGAAGGAAAGCGGCAGATATGAAATATCGCTGTATGCTCTCGAAGCGAACGATCACGGTGAAAGATGTTCGGGCGAGGAATTGATTGAGGACACAGCCATTGATATTGAGAGTACGGCTATACATAGAATTGAGCTTGAAAAGCTCTATCAAGCTGTTCAATCACTTTCCGAGGAAGAACAGGAGCTTGTTGCCTGCCTTTATAGTAAAAACCCGATGACCGTCAGAGATTTGTCAAAGGAGCTAAACATCCATTATTCCACTATCAGCCGTAAGCATACAGCTATTTTGAGAAAGCTGAAAAGAATTTTGAAAAATCTTTAAAAAAGTCTGCAACAAATTCTGAAAAAGTGTGGAATAAAGGGTGAGAGGGTTATTTACCTCTCTTGCCAAAGAATACGGCAAACCTTTTGACAACCGAATAACAGCATATCAGAAACTTTCCCTTTGTTGTCCGGCACGGACAAGCTACAGAAGCGAACGCTGCTTTGCAGCCTTTAGGACTTCGACCTTGATAGGCACAATCAAGGAGGGCGATGACAGGCAAAGGGCATAATGATACTTCCGTTTAGTCACAGTCCGAGCGTTAAAAGCGTCGCAGGCAATGAGAGCGGCTATGAGAGATCCTTGTAGTATGCCGTAAGGCTGATGAGGTCAATATGCGTTGACCGTCTGATGTGTTCCCGTTCGGGGGAGTTGAGAACGAATACCGAACAAAAAGTCGCAGCACAACAGAGCCGAAGAAATACACATCTCGCGGCAAACTATGTCCTTTATGGGAAAGCAACCACAATGCCGCTTGTGTTGCGCTCTGCTGCGACTTGGCATCAAAACGGACAGTTACCCAAAATTGAGCTGTTCGTTCAATATGGATGCAATAAAACGAAAACAGCGCGTATCTGTGACAGGTGCGCGCTGACTACATAATACGGAGGTATTATTTTGAGAGTTTACAGAGGTGAAGTCTATTTAGTGGATTTCGGCATAGGCTATGGCAGCGAACAGGGCGGCGTCCGTCCGGCTGTCATCGTCCAAAACAATATAGGAAATAAATACAGTCCCACGACAATTGTTGTCCCTGTCACATCAAGACAGACAAAGGCACATATTCCTACTCACGTTAGAGTAAAAGGCGCTTGCCTGACGAAGAAATCGTTGGCGCTCACAGAACAGGTTGCGACCATTGATAAAAGAAGGATTATCAGAAAAATGGGCAACATCAAGCTCAAATCTCTTTTCAAAATCGGTACGGCGCTTATGATCGGCTTGGGACTGAATATCAATACATTCAAGAAAGGAAGTCACAAATGATAGGATTTATAGTCGGCTTATTCGTCGGCGCTTTTCTCGGAGTAGTGGTTATGTGCTGCTGCTTTGTAGCATCAAAGGCTGACGATGAGATGGAGAAGATGAAAACAGACACTTTTGGCGAAAAGGATGACCGCTGAATATTAGCATTTTGTGCTGACAATACTACTCTTACGGTGATTATAAACTATGGAGGTTATATGCGAATTAATGATAATAATACCGTACTCGAAAGTGCAGGATGTAATGTTCAAAATAACGAGGAATATCAAATCAATCAAGTGCTATATCAAGTGAATCGCTTTTTTGATGGGAATAAGACAATCAAAGAAATTCTTTCCCTAAAACTTTCCAGCGAATATAGCGCATCGCATAATTGATAAGCAAAAAGACTTATGATATACTGTTGTTGTTGAAGTTAAGAAACAGCAGTATGGAGGAGATGACTAAATGAAAACTGCTGTTGCTTTAGCTGATATTTACTTGAGATTATCTCGTGAAGAAGCAAGCTCAGGTGAATCTCAAAGTATCAATAACCAACGAAATATCATTAGACAATACTGTAACGATCACGGTATCACAATCGTCAGGGAGTTTGTTGATGACGGCTTTTCGGGATCGAATTTTATCAGACCGGGATTTCAAGCAATGTTAAATCATATTAAAACCGGTTTGGTGAATATGGTTATCACCAAAGATTTATCCCGATTAGGCAGAGATATGTCGGAATCAAGCTATTATGCGGAATCGTTCTTTCCCGAACACGATATTCACTATCTCGCAATCAGCGACGGATTTGATTCCGAACAAGTCAACCTGATGGCACCTTTCCAATTTGCAATGAATGATGTCTATTTAAGAGATTGCTCACGGAAGATAAAACAGGTTATCAAGCAAAAGCGAGTACGCGGTGAATACTGTGCTTGTCCGCCGTTTGGTTATATGCGTAATCCGAATGACAAAACAAGCATCGTTCCCGATCCGAATACAGCTCCGATTGTACAGCGCATTTATGCTCTTGCAGTAAAAGGATGTTCTGCTCATTCAATCGCCAATATTTTGACTGATGAATCTGTTATAACGCCATTAAAGTACAGAGTTATGTACCGTGATAATTTTTGTGAAAGAGGTGCCGCACACGCTACAGATATTTGGAATCACACTACTGTAAAGCGTATTCTCAAGAATCAGGTCTATCTTGGGCATACCGTTTTGGGAATGACGAAGAAAGCATCGGTTAAATCAAAAAAGAAAGTCAATATTCCGGAAGATGAATGGTGTATCACTTATAATACGCACACGCCACTCATTACTCAGGAAGAATATGATACAGCTCAATATAATATGGGTATGAATACAAAGAGTTGGAGCAAATATGACAATGTCCGAAAAAGTATTTTTAACGGATTGATTTTTTGCAAGAACTGCGGTTCTGCTCTATGTTCATCCGGTTCTGTTTATAAAGGTGAACGAGTTAAATATTGGTATCTTTCCTGCCTAAATATTCCGAAACGTTCAACTAACCATTGTGAACACGGGGCGCGTATCAAATATGCTGACTTAGTTGAGATTGTAAAATCTGAGCTGAATCAATTTATCTCTCTCAGCAAAAAGGATATTGATGAGATTATTGATGTTGCTATCAAGGAAAGCTCAAAAAATGCTTATCAGGAAAAAGATAGTATAAAGAGTATTGAAAAGAGAATCGGCGATATTGACAATATCATCTTGAAACTCTATAACGACAATGCTCTTGGAAAGATTTCTGATGAACAATTATCTTTAATGATTGCAAAACTAAATAAGGAATCAGCATCATTAAAGGAAAGAGTTAAAGAGCTTCAGAAGAAAGCAGTTGAACAGCCGATTGATGAAGCATATAAAACTTTCTTCCACCTTATTGAGCAGTACAACCACATCGACGAATTAACGCCTGAGATCGTCAGAACATTTATTGAACGAATCGAAGTCGGTGAGAAGATACTGCCCGATGGCTATAAGGTAGCTTCGCACAGTATTCCGTTTAGACAAGATGTGAAAATCACATATCGGTTTATCGGAACCATCGGCAAAGACGAAAGAGCTTTTAATCAGGATGATTTACCGTCAAAAATCGCTTAGTTTTTGATGTGATTGAACGTCAAGGGAAGTCGCAGACAAAATCAAGCAAATTGAATACGGCATCCATACCGGTACTTTCACGGATAAGAGCGAGATCACAATCTACCATCTGGCAAAGCAGATGATCGACGAATCGTATAATCTGAATGAGATCAAGGACAGTACCTACTATCGGCATTTGGCGACGCTGAAAGGGTTGGAGCCGATTTACAATACGCCTTTGCAGGCGGCGACGGTCATGCAGCTCAAGGACTTCATGCTCAAGCAGATCCGGTATTCGCAATCGACCATCAACAAGCTGCATCAGATGCTCAAGGCGACCTTCAAGGAAGCGATGAAGCGGAAGATCATCACCGAGAATCCGATGGATGACGTCAAGAAGCCCCGATCCCGAAAGAAAACGGAGAAGGTCAGAGCTCTGACAGTGGAAGAGCAGAAACGGCTGTATGAGGTGTTGACCACGGAGAACGTCAACTACAGCGAACAGATGTTGATCTCCATGCTGACGGGCATGAGAATGGGAGAGATCAACGCTTTGCAGGTCAAGGACGTCAACTTTACCTTCAATACGATCACCGTCAACAAGACCGTCACCCGCGGCGAAAAGGGCAGGGCGATCCTCGGCGAATCCGCTAAGACGGAGGCAGGTTCGAGAAAGCTGCCGATGAGTGAAAAGGTCAGAGATATCCTGAAAGACTGTATTCAGGATAAGCAACCCGGTCAGATCTTCATGAGGAAGAAAAAGCTGATCACAACCAATCAGGTCAACGCGCAGTTTGCACGGGTGCTTGAGAAATACGATATCATCGACGAAACGATTGACGGCAGAGTAGACCTGCATTCGCTCAGACACACCTACGCGACGAGGTGCATCGAGGGAGGGATGCAGCCGAAGGTACTGCAAAAGCTCCTCGGTCATACAGACATTACCGTCACGATGAATACCTACTGTGACGCATTTGAGTCATTTACCAACGCAAATCTGGAAATGGCGAACAAATATATGGACTCGATCCTGAATACCGACGAAAAAGAAGTTCAGAGCGCATAATGAAACAAGCACGGCGTAAAAATCGTGCTTGTTCTTTTCAATAATGCAAGAATCTTTTGAAACTGAGTATAAAAATAGCTTGATTTTATACTTAGTTTCGTGTAAAATAATAATCAAAGTAAAAATATACTTGGTTTTTTACGATTTTTAGTATGATAATAAGTATTAAACATAAAATAAATTAGGAGGTGCTGAGATATGAGTTATCAATCATTAGCTAAATTGTTTTACTCAGATAAGGATCATTACGAAGATATTTATCAAAAAAGGTTTGATAGTAAATATGCAACAAAAATCAACTTTGAAATAAATGGTTCTCAGGCCTTTTTTGTCTTAGAACCTTCATTACATTATAAAATTATAAGTATTTACAAAGCAGATAAACGAATTAAAAAGCTAAGAGATGAATTACCGGGAGTGGCAATTAGTCATTTTACAATAAGTAGTTTAATTGATGAGATTGTGTTAACAAACGACATAGAAGGTGTTTACAGTTCTAGGCGTGAAATAAATAGCATTTTATCTGAATTGGAAACAAAAAATAGAAGAAAACGTTTTAAAGGTCTGGTTCAGAAGTACCTTATGCTACAAAAAAATGAAACACTGTCTTTTCAAACATGTCAAGATATTAGGAATCTATATAACGAATTAGTTTATGCTGAAGTTGAAGAAGACAATCCAGATAACCTTCCGGATGGAGAAATATTTAGAAAAGATTCTGCAAGCGTAACAACTGCAACGCAAAAAGAAATACACCAAGGAGTTAATCCGGAAAGCAAAATAATAGAGTGTATGAATCAAGCATTGCAAGTATTGAATTCGAACGAGATTGATGAACCAATTAAAGTTGCTTTGTTTCATTATTTGTTTGGATACATCCATCCCTTCTATGATGGTAATGGTCGTACCTCACGTTTTATCAGCAGTTATTTGCTGTCCAAGGAGTTTGAGCCAACGATTGCTTACCGTTTGTCTTATACAATTAAGGAAAATATTAAGGAGTATTATAAAGCGTTCAAGACTTGTAATGAAAGGCATAATCGCGGTGATCTGACGCCGTTTGTCATTATGTTCACCGATATCATTGAAGAGTCCATGAAGCAGCTCGAAGAAGCTCTGCAAAAACGATATCAGAAGCTTATGTACTATCGGGAGAGAATTCAATATCTGCCAATGGGGCTAAATGAAAAGTATATTAATTTTTATGATTATTTGTTACAAGCGAGCTTGTTTTCAGAAAGCGGTATCAGCGTAGAGGAATTAAAGGGATTGATGCGCGTTAGTAGACCAACGGTATTTAATCGATTGAAAGATTTATCTGAGTACAATTTGATTGAAAAAAAGTCATTAGGCAATAACCGTTATTACAATCTGAATCTGGAGGAAGTTGAAAAGCTGAGTTCTGCAAATACAGACGAAGAATAAAGAAAACAAGCACGGCTTAAAAAACCGTGCTTGTGTTTGTTGTGAGATATTTAGATTGTTTGAGAAAGCAGATAGATACAATACTGATTCATGCTGATGCCTTCCTGCTTGGAGCGTTCGGCTAAGTGTTTGTGCAAGGATTTAGGAACACGGAGACGGAATTGACCGGAGTAATCGTCGGCGTCAAAGGGTTCGGGAACGACAGCGCCGCTTTCCAACATGGCGTATGTCCATTCTCTTCTGGCGTCTTCGCCATTCTTGACTGCTTCGTCAAGGGTTTCTCCTGAAGAGATACAGCCGATCAAGTCAGGGTAGGATACAACAAAACCGCCTTCATCTTCATCCTCTACGATTTCAATTTTGTATTTCTTCTTCATATAGTAGTTTAGTTTTTCCGTTAACTCATTTGTTTTCATTGATCTCAGCCTCATGACAATTTTTATTATTACGATTGTTTTTATTTATCATATATGGTACCGCATATGGTGTCAAGTATATTTCAAAAATTTCTTGATTTCGGGGTGAAACATGGTCATTTTTTGCTCTGAATAATTATTCTATTTTTCTGCATAGGAATTAAAAAGTGCAGTTAATGCACTTTTATTGCACTACTGACCTTGAAGAAATCCACTGTTCATGCGGGTTTTGAGGATTCGGTCAGGGTCACCGGCACCAAAAAGAGCAGTTTTCGGACTGCTCTTTTTTGTTTGTAATTTTATTTAAATTATTTTAAAAGTATAATATCTCTATTTTATTAAATCATATTAAGCACCCGATTGTTTTCGGTTAAGCTAAAAAACTTAATAATACCTTGATTTTAATTACTGTTTGTTTTATAATAATCATATTAAACAATTCAAGAAGAAGTTTTAGGAGATATATTATGGAAGATAAATTTGAGAAAAAGTTTAAAAGTTTTTTACCTTATATAATTATTATCGCTGCTGTGTATTTATTTTCACCGGCGCTGCTCACAATATTTAGCAAAAACCAAACATCTCCTTTGACTTACATTATTCTTATAGGAGCTTTACCTCTTACAGTGTTTTTTTGCTGTTTTCACTATGCGTATAAAAAAGAAAACGATTTCTTTTTGTCTTTAGTCGCTCCTATTATCTTTGTTCCGAGTATGTTTCTGTATCGCTTATTTAATTACTCATGGATCACATCTTTGATATATCTCATATCTTACTTTATCTGCGGATACATAGGTCTTATTCTCGGAGAAATGTTAGCTAAAAATAAGAAAAATTCTAAAGGCAAAGAAACCGATGACAAAATAAAAACAAGCCAAAAACGCCCTAAAAAAGTCAATATCAGCGAAGATCCCTCAAATGATGGTTTTCAAGATGAATTTTCTGATGACTTAGATACAGATATGACAACAACGACCGAAGATATAAACGCTATATTAGAAAACATTCATAACCGTCATAATAATGAATAATATTATTAAAAATTAACTTATTAGCTTTTCTTTTTTATAATCTTCTTTTGAAAAGCGCCGCACAGAAGCTTGACTGTGCGGCGCTTTTAGTTTTGTTTTTTAAATTAATGCAAACAAAAAAGATCGTTGTCTATACACAACGACCTTTATCTTGCTCTTTTTTATAATATAGATTATTCGCAGAAGAATACGTCCATGCCGGTTGTTTCGCCGTCAGCAACAATATATGCCTTGCTCTCTTCAGGCTTAACATATACTGTATAAGCTTTTTTACCTTTAACAACTTTTTGTACGTTTTTCTCAATATCAGCTACAGAAACTGTTGCACCGTTGAACTGAATATATAAATCCATTTTTGCAGCTGCTTTTTTAGCAGGAGCCTTCTTAGTTGTTGTTGCTTTTTTAGCAGGAGCTGCTTTTGTAGCTGTCTCAACTTTTTTAGCGGTAGTTGTAGCTGTCTTAGTGGCTGTTGCTTTTTTTGTTGTTGCCATTATGAATTTCCTTCTTTCATAAAAAATTTTATATATAAAACCATATAGTATGTAAGCTTTGCTTACATCGTCATTATATAATCATATATTGTTTTTTGTCAAACACAAACATAAAAATTCGGCTCTTTGAACAAATGGCGGAAAATTTTTGCATCTTTTTAGGTATAGGTGACTATAAAATCTTCGCTTTTTCACTGCTTTTGCATTTTTAACCACAACATAATCAACAAAAAAGCTTAATATTTATTGTGCAAAAGTATAGGCTTTTCGTCACCTTTTCTACAACTTGCATTATTATATCCATTATAAAATGTATGTTTTTACATAAAACAAATTTTGTTGTAATTGTTACAAAATGCTGATATAATAACTTACATTAAAACAAAAAGTTACAGGAGATATAAAATGCTGTCAGCCTTTTTTGATGTTGGGGTCCAGGTTGCCGTTTTGTTTATACTAATTTTCATAGGAGCCCTACTAACTAAACTTAATATCCTTACCGAAAGCGGTGTAAAAAGCATAACCGATATTGTGCTTTATGCTGTTACCCCCTGTGTCATCATAAATGCCTTTCAGCGCGAATATGACAGCAAAATACTGAAAAATTTGCTTGTTGTTCTTTTAGTTGCATTTTTAACCATGATTTTCTCGGTTATTTTGGCAGAGCTTTTGTACAGAAAAAAGAAGGTTGACAGAGCTGTCGTTCTAAAATTTTGCGTGGTTTTTTCTAACTGTGGATTTATGTCTCTGCCTCTTCAACAGGCGATACTTAAAGATGACGGTGTGTTCTACGGAGCGGCATACGTTGCGGTTTTCAACATTTTCATGTGGACCTACGGTATAATTACCATGAGCGGCAAAAAAGAAATAAAACAAATTTCAAAGGCCATAATAAACCCGGGCATCATAGGCACACTGATCGGAGTTTTGCTTTTTGTTTTTTCCGTTACACTACCAAAAATCGCAGCAATGCCGATTGAATTTTTAGCAGCACTCAACACCCCTGTTCCAATGTTAATCATCGGCTTTTATTTAGCTACTACCAATCTAAAATATATAATAAAAAGCAAAGACGCTTATCCGGCTGTAGCTTTTCGCCTTATAATTATTCCCTTGTTATTAATATTTATACTAAAGCTTTTGGGCATTCCTAAAATCATTTTGGTCTCTGTAACAATATCCGTATGCGCGCCTGCTGCAGCAATTACTACCATGATGTCTGCAAAATACAACCATGATACAAAACTCTCAGCCGGCATTGTATCCGGCTCAACAGCACTGTCGTTAATTACTATGCCTATAATGATTTCATTAGCTCAATATATATAAAAGAGGATTTTATGAAAAAAATTATACTCGCTTCGGCGTCGCCCAGAAGAAAAGAATTGATGAAAAATATCACAAATGATTTCTTGACGATAGCCTCTTTAAAAGAAGAAAATCTACCCCAAAATATCGAAGCCGAAAAAGCTCCTGTTTTCTTAGCTCAACAAAAGGCGCAGGATATCTTTTCGTCAAATCCAGAAGGTATTGTTATAGGCTGCGATACGGTAGTAATAATAGACGATAAAATTCTCGGCAAGCCAAAAGACAAAAAAGATGCATATAATATGCTTTCTACTCTGTCCGGCAACACTCATAAGGTAATTACCGGCTGCTGTATATTATCAAAAGATAAGATAAAAATCTTTTCGGCTAAAACACTTGTAAAATTTTATCCGCTTTCAGATGACGAAATATATAAGTATATTGATTCAGGCGACTGCTTTGACAAAGCCGGCGCATATGGAATACAAAGCTTTGGGATGTTATTTGTAGAAGGAATAGACGGTGACTTCTTCAACGTAGTGGGACTTCCCGTAGCTAGGCTCAAGCGTGAATTGGAAGAGTTTTTATGCTAAAGCAATATAAAAATTTTCACTGTTGCTGAAATTTAACTGCGATATATGTTATACTTATTACGATAAACATATTTTCTATAACTATACAATACAAAGGACGTGTTGTTATGACAAAACTATATCTTGCTATTCCATGCTATAATGAAGAAGCCGTGCTAAAAGATACTGCAGCAAAGCTGTATGAAAAGTATCATCAGCTTATAGCAAAAGGAAAGATAACGTCAGACAGCAAAATCGTTTTTATTGACGACGGATCAACCGATAAAACATGGGAAATCATCTCACTTTTGCACAAGGGAGATTCTATGTTTCGCGGAATAAAACTTTCGCGCAACCGCGGACACCAAAACGCTTTGATGTGCGGTCTGATGACCTTAAAGGATGAAGCCGACGCGGTTATCTCAATAGACGCCGATCTTCAAGATGACATCAATGTGTTTGATGAAATGATTGATAAATTTGAATCAGGCTGCGACATCGTATACGGAGTTCGAAGCAAGCGCGAAACCGACACCTTCTTCAAGCGTTTTACCGCCGAGGGATATTACAAGCTATTAAACAGAATGGGTGCAAAGGTTATTTTTAACCATGCTGATTTCCGGCTAATGAGCAAACGCGCTTTAGAAGCTTTTTCTCAGTACAAAGAAGTCAATCTGTTTTTAAGAGGCGTTGTTCCTCTTGTCGGATATAAATATGATATTGTAAAGTACGAACGATCAGAGCGCACCGCAGGAGAAAGCAAATATCCGCTGAAAAAAATGCTTGCGCTTGCCTGGGAAGGCATTACCTCGCTGTCTACAAAACCTATCAAGCTTGTTACCCGTACAGGGCTTGTTATATTTTTAATTAGTATTATTATGCTGATATATTTTGTAATCAGATTTTTTATGGGAGCTACCGTACAGGGCTGGGCGAGCCTTGCAGTATCTATTTGGGCAATCGGAGGGCTTCAGCTTCTTTCTATCGGAATAGTAGGAGAATATATCGGAAAAATTTATCTTGAAACCAAACATCGTCCTCGCTATATTGTTGAAGAGTATCTAAATGACGAAAACTAATTTCAACTAATATATAATGTTAAAATATTAAAACAGCCTTATGACAAAAAGCTTGTCATAAGGCTATATTTTATTCTCGGTTTTTGGTTAAGCCTTTTGCGATTTTGGATACTGCCCGGTCTTTTTTCACCAGCTTTCTTATATAAGCAAAGGTTTTTTCTTCACCTTCCTGCGAGAGCATAATCAAAAGTTTTTCAATCAATTTTGATGTGTTCTCATGAATAGCTGCCTCTCGGCGAATTTTGCCCTTCTCAAAGTATTCGAGAGGACATGAGTCGTTATATTTTTCTCCCATATAAATCTTGCTCGCGGCAACACGGTCGCAAAACATTTCTACAACAAATTTAAGCGGCATCTCTATTGCGTGCATTTTTTTATCTTTAGGCGAATAGTCGTGCCAGTATTCAAAGTGATGTCGGTTTCTTCCCATATGGTGCATCCATGCTTTTGAATAACCTATGACCTCTCGCTCTCTGTCGTTAGGTGAGCGATCACCCTGATAAAATTTTGCTCCGGCAGAAAACTCAGTCCACGAATATTTTGATAAATCGTGCCTCAACCCCTGAAACAAAATCCCTGCTTTATAGCAATTTTTTATAACCTCGTGACGGTGCTTTGTTATAGTTTTAAAATGTAAAAAAGCCTTGTTCATATTATCCTCTGATAAGTAATTATTTATATATTATGTATCGTTTGTTTTAAAATATCATAGTTTGAGTGCCGATTTAGGACAGTTTTCAATACACTTCATACACAGTATACATTCGGTAGCGTTTTTTCTATTTCTGGACGGATCTAACATATCAACATCCATCGGGCAGCTTTTTTTACATTTGTTACATGATATGCACTTATCCTTGTCAACCTTTACCCTAATAAGAGAAAAATAGCTCATTGGCTTTAAAAAAACCGTAACCGGACAAATATACTTGCAAAACGCCCTGTTGTCTTTAAAAATTATCGCTAAAAGTATTCCTAATGCATAATACAGAGCATTTCCCGCTATAAACGAAATGAACATTATTTTTTGAATGTTTGCAACTTTGAATACAAACAAAGCGCCGACAAAAAGCAGAGATAGTACAAAAACTATGTAACGTATAAAGCCGATTTTTTTGCGCTTTTTTCGCGGCGTTTTATACGGCAACAAATCAAGCACCATAGCGGTCCAACACGCATATCCGCACCAGCCTCTGCCAAAAAGCAAGGGGCCTATAATTTTTGCAACTAAATAATGTATAACTGCTGCCTCAAAAACTCCCGAAAAGAGATAAAACCAAAATCCCTCTATCTGCATATTCTCATTACATATCAGCCCTAAATAAACAAGCATATACATTCCGACCGCAAACTGTACAACACGGCGCGCAAAACTCACTTTATTAGAATAAAGGTATACTCCAACCGCAAGGCACGTTCCTATATACGAGAAATTATACAGATAGAAAAAGTTTTTTGTAAACACCGTTAAAGACACAGCCACTCCCTCAAATAAAAGCCATATGATAAGTATAATAAAATTAGCTTTAACCCACTTTTTCATTATTTGTCAACCCATTTTTATTCTTATTTAATACTATATATATTTAACTACAGCTTTAAAAAAACAAACCAATAAAAAAATCAGCTTTCTTTATTGTCAAAATCACATAAATTATCACGCAATCATTCGCAGCAATTCCTAAATCTCTTTTCATTTTTACCAGCAACTACTGCTTTTATTTGTTACTTTAATTTATATCCCGTGCCAATAAACATAGCGATATCTCTTCCAAGATCATCGGTAACGTTTATATTAAATACGCAGGTTGTTTTTCCGCTTTTTATTCTCTTTGATTTTGCTATTAAACGAGACCCTTTTGGCGCGCTTAAATAATGAATATTAACATCCAGCGCAACAGTAGGACTGTGATCGTTGTTAGAAGATACAGCGAACGCAAAGTCTGCCAAAGTAAAAATAACGCCTCCCATTACGCCGCCGAGCGCATTTTTATGATCCTCTCTAAGCTCCATACTACAAATGCAACCGTCATCTAACAATTCTTCAATTTTCATTCCGTTTGCATAGGCAAAGCGATCATTTGTAAAAAACTTTTGGGCTTCTTCTAAATTTTTAAATGTGCTCATTTTTAATATTCCTCCATATAGTTTTATATAATTATTTGTAAATTTATCCTTTATATCATCATAAGCTTTAACATACTATTTATGGTCATTCTCTCAAAATCACTTTGTTTTAGAAATCAACACCACTGATTCAACATGCTTTGTCTGCGCAAACATATCAAACGGAACACAAACAGAAGCATTATATCCCAGCCTGTGCAAAACTTTTATATCTCTCGCCTGAGTTTCAACACAGCAAGAGATGTAAACTATCTTCTTAACCCCAACCTTGGAAAGCGATTTTAAAAACGATACGCTGCACCCAAGCCTCGGCGGATCTAAAAACGCAACGTCAATTTTGATGTTCTCATCAATTAGCTTTTGCATAAAACGCGACGCGTCCATAGAGTAAAATTCAATGTTATCTATGTTATTCAGCGTTTTATTAATATTTGCGTTATCTACCGCGTTTTTGTTTTCTTCAACCGATATAACCTTCTTTGCATATTTTGAAGCTATTATTCCTATCGTTCCTATTCCGCAGTAAGCATCAAACACCGTTTGAGTTTTGTCGAGCTCTGCAAGCTTTATCGCTGTAGCGTAAAGCTTCTCACACTGAGCTGAATTTATCTGATAAAAAGAGTTGGGTGAAATCTCAAAAATCTTTTCGCACAAGGTATCGTGTATTTTCCCTTCTCCGTATAAGATCTTATAGTTTTTTCCGATAAATAGCTTGTCGTCGCTTTTATTCTCAGTCACAACAAGCGTTGTTATATACGGACATTTTTTAATAAGAGCAGAAACAAAGGTGCTTTTTGCAGGAAAGTCAAGGCTTTTACCGTTTAATATAACCATCATCTCTAAAGACCTTGCGCCCTCTCTGATGACGACGCTTTTAAGCCAGCCTTTGTCGGTTTTTTTATCATACAAAGGCACCTTGAAACTAAAGAGCAAGCTACTAAGTATATCTGCAGTCTCGTTTGCCCGAACACTACAAAGCAAGCAGTCGGGAGTCGCTATACTACTGCCAAACTTTGATTGATATATAGCTTTTTTATACGTAGCCTTCTTACCGTTTCCTTCTTTTACATAAACAAACTGAGCCTTGTTTCTATAGCGATAAAATCCACAACTGCTTGTATCACAGCTATCTGTATAGCAAGAAACAATCGGTTTGATCTCACATATAGATCCGATATGCTTTTTACATATATTTTGCTTGTATCTTAACTGTTCTTGTAAATTCAGGTTACTAAGCTGGCAAGACGAGCATTTTTTTGCAATTTTACATTTATGATCAATCATAAAGACCTCAAAAATATTTTTTCTGATTATAGCATAAAGTTTCCATATATTGCAAATTTAAAAAAAGCTCTTGATAATACCCAAAGGAGAAGATATAATATACTTATGGGAAATGAGAAAGTTACAAGAAGGGGAACTACCTTTCGACAAAGAAAAAATAATAAAAAAAAGATAATATCTATAGCACTAATTGCGCTCGCGATTGTTTTGGTTTCTTTTGTTATAATATTTGTGATTAAATTCAAATTAGGTCATAAAAACACTGAAAAAATAACTCAGCTTGCTTTGGAAAACAATCAAACCGCCAATATTAGCGTATCACTAAACGATATGTTTATGATAACCCTACCGGAAAACGTTGATTTGAACAAGGCGGTTTATTCTTCATCTGACGAAGAAGTAATAAGAATCGATGCCGGTGGCAGAGCAGACGCCTTAAAAACCGGAAAAGCACAGATAACAGTAAAATCCTCCGGCTTTTCCAGCAATTGTACTATTTCTGTTTACAAGTCAGATGAAGAGACAAAAGACGAAATTACAACTGCAATAAAATCAAACGAAGACGTTCTTGAAAAAAATAAAAAGAACTCTAAAGCCGGATTATATGAAATCACCGTAAACCGAAAAACCAACACTGTCACTGTTTTTACCTATGACAAAGATAAAAAATACACAGTACCCGTAAGAGCCATGGTGTGCTCTTGCGGCACCGGCGGCAGCGATATAACTCCCTTAGGCGATTACAAAGTATACTTTAAAAAGCGCTGGCACCTACTGTACGGCGACTGCTACGGACAATATGTTACCGGCTTTGAAGGACCGTATTTGTTCCACTCTGTTCCGTATTTTACTCAAAATGCCGACGATTTGGAAACAGAAGAATACAACAAACTCTCTTCAAACGCTTCCCAGGGCTGTGTACGGCTTTCGGTTGCAGACGCTAAATGGATATATGAAAACTGCGAACTCGATACAGCGGTCAAGGTCGTCGATGAGGACGAAAGCTTTGATCCCCTGGGCAAACCAAACGCTGTTAAAATAAACGTTCAATCGAAGTGGGATCCGACAGACCCCGACAGCGAAAATCCTTATAAAGGCGCTATGCCCACCATCAAAGGCGCAAAGGATATTACGATTAAATCCGGCGAAGAATTAGACGTATATACCGGTATAAAAGCGTATGACACTTGCTCTAATGACGTTACCGATAAGATGAAGGTCTACGGAAATGTGATAAATGATAAAAAGGGCGAATACTACGTTACATATTCGATCACAGATGATTTCTGCAACACATCTACCGAAGATATTAAAGTTACGGTTGAATAAAACAAGAAAATATATACAAATCAACTGATATTTCTTTTAGGGGATATCAGTTTTGTTTTTGGGCAAAATCTTACAGATAGATACACAAAATTTTATGTTGATTTGTTAAGGTGCGTTCTTGAAAAGCTCAAATCTTTGTGTTAATATATCATAAGCAACTGTAAGGAAGATAAAATATGAGAAATTTTCTTAATAAAATAGCGGTTTTTATGCAGGGCCGCTACGGCAACGATAAGTTGAATAATTTTATTCTGGTCATAATTGCGATTTTGTACCTGATAAATATTTTTGTGCGCCGCGCGTTGGTTGTAATATTGATTTTACTGCTTTTGGCACTGGTAATTTACAGAGCTCTTTCTAAAAACATTAATAAGAGGCTTTATGAAAACAGAAAGTTTCTTAAAATTTTTAATAATGTCATAGATTTTTTCAAGCGTCAGTATATGAAGCTTCGAGATATAAAAACTCACCGATATGTTCGTTGCCCGTACTGCAAAGCAAATCTTAGATTGAAAAAGCGCACCGGACAACAAAATATCCACTGTCCTAAATGCAACAAAGATTTTAAAAAGAACATCTTGTTCTAGCGGCGTGACGCCGCGGGCTTTCCGGATAGAAGCGTTATGCAAAAACAACATATTATTGCCCGACCGCAGCGCTTGGTAAACTGGTTTGTATATTAAACAACTCTTTGCTCCGCAGTTAATGAACTTAAGTAAATTGCTTTGTTTGAAAAAGGCGGATTTGGATGCACAGCTTGAAGCTGCACACTTTCCGAGAAGACAGGCTCTGCTAAAATTGCACTTTATGCCCGATTGAGGCGTAAGAATGATTTTTAAATAAAAATCTTAAAACTCACCAACCTTGCCTATCAACACCTTTGTTCTTTTTCCTTATCTATAGCATTGGAAGGAAAAAGAAAAAAATTTTTACAAATATAAAAAGGAGGAAAAATTTTGGTATTTTCAAGCTTACTTTTTTTATTCATGTATTTGCCGGTAGTATTGCTGATATACTACATAACGCCATATAAATACCGCAATTTTTTCCTGCTTTTAGCTAACCTTGTATTCTACGGTTGGGGTGAGCCGATATACGTAGTCTTGATGATATTTTCCACCATAGTTGACTATACCTGCGGATACTTTATCGATAAATTCAGAGATAATAAGAAAAAAGCAAAGCGCTTTGTTGTTCTGTCCGCAGTAATAAATTTATCATTATTGGGATTTTTCAAATACTCGGGCTTTATCGCAAATACTTTAAATTACCTGCCGTTTTTGAATATCCCCTCATTTACTATTCCGCTTCCCATAGGCATCAGTTTCTATACGTTCCAGACAATGTCGTATTCTATCGACGTATACCGCGGCGACGCGCCAATGCAAAAAAATATCATCTCTTTCGGTACATATGTTTCTCTGTTTCCTCAGCTTATCGCCGGTCCTATAGTAAGGTACAAGGACGTAGCTTATCAGCTTGATCACAGAAAAGAAACCTTGGACGATTTTACAAAGGGTGTAAAAATTTTCTGTGTAGGTCTTGCTAAAAAGGTTCTTATAGCCAACCAAATGGGAGCTTTGTGGGACAATATCAGACAGTCCGGGGAGCAAAACGGATTTTTAGGCTCGTGGCTTGGTATTATTGCCTATTCATTCCAGATTTATTTTGACTTTTCGGGCTATTCCGATATGGCGTGCGGACTTGGCAATATGTTCGGATTCGAATTTTTGAAGAACTTTAACTATCCTTATATATCTAAGAGCATCACGGAGTTTTGGCGCAGATGGCATATTTCTCTGGGCACATGGTTTAGGGAATACGTATATATTCCGCTGGGCGGTAACAGAAAAGGCGTTTTCAGACAGATTATCAACCTGCTTATTGTCTGGTTTTTGACAGGCTTTTGGCACGGTGCAGACTTTAACTTTATTTTTTGGGGACTGTACTTCGGACTGCTGCTGATTATCGAAAAGTTTGTGCTCAAAAAACTGCTTGATAAAGCTCCCTCTTGGATTTGTCACATCTACTCTCTGTTTTTTATCATTATCGGATGGGCTATCTTCTATTTTTCGGATCTCAAGGAAATGGGAAGCTTTTTCGCCTCTATGTTCTCGTTCAATACCCTTATCGGCGACAGCGCAAAAACTTATATTTTATCCTACCTGCCGCTACTTTTGATTGCAGCGTTTGCTTCAACCCCGATAATGTCCAAACTATATAAAAAGCTGAAAAACAAAAAGATAATGCCTGTA
This sequence comes from Ruminococcaceae bacterium UBA2719, assembly GCA_002353935.1. Classification (GTDB taxonomy): domain Bacteria; phylum Bacillota; class Clostridia; order Oscillospirales; family Acutalibacteraceae; genus Ruminococcoides. The sequence continues at coordinate 19,937 of DEKP01000026.1, forward strand.
TTAGAAACGCTGTTTTGCGCTATTGTGCTTGCTCTTTGTACTGCGGCTCTTGTATCGCAAAGCTATAATCCGTTCTTGTACTTTAGATTCTAAAATTATATTAAAAAGGAGGGCTGTATATGAAAAAAGCTTATAAAGCTTTGCCTGCTTTTATCTTTGTTATATTTATTTTTGCGATGTTTATACTCTTTTTAGTGCTGCCAAAATCAAAATACAGCTCCTCTGAAAAGCGTTACCTTTCAGATATGCCTAAATTTTCGTCCTCTACACTGTTTTCGGGTGAGTTTGGCGAAAAGTTTGAGACCTATCTATCCGACCATACCGCCTTTCGCAACTTTTATGTCGGCTTGAACACATATTATAATTTAGCTTTGGGTAACAACGGCTCTTCTGGAATATATCACTGCAAGAACAATTACTTGGTAAATGATCCGTGCGAATATGACCGTCTGTCGACTAATCTGGATGTGATTAAAGAATTCGCCGAAAACTCCGACATTGATACTACTGTGTTGATTGCACCGTCCACAGGTTACGTGTGCTCCGATATCTTGCCTAAAAATCATTTAAAATATAACGATGATAAGCTTTTTGACCTTATTAACGAAAAGTTAAACGCCACAAATTTCGTTGATATCAGAAACACCTTCAAATCAGAATATGAAAACGGCAATCAAATATACTATAAAACCGACCACCACTGGACCTCATACGGTGCGTTTACTGCATATAAAGAGCTATCAAAGCAGCTTGGATATAATCCAAATGAAAAAGATACATATGATATTTCGTCTTATAATGACTTTTACGGCACAACCTATTCTTCTTCGGGGTTCTGGCTGACCCCTGCTGACAAAATTGAAGTATGGGATAATAAGTCAAACGATCCCTATATCACTACGACCATAACCGACGGTGCAAATACTATCAATCAAGACGACATGTTCTTTTACGATCATCTTAAAGAAGATGACAAGTATCCCGTATTCATCGACGGCAACCATCCTCTGACAGTTATCAAAAACACAAATGCCGATTCTGATAAAAACCTGCTTATTATAAAAGACAGCTTTGCTCATTCTTTAGTTCCGTTTTTGGCTGACCATTACAGCACTATCACGCTTGTTGATATGAGATATTATAAAGATAAGGTGTCAAAACTTATAGAAGATAATAATTATGATCAGATTCTCTTCCTTTATTCTATAGATAACCTCTCTACAGATACAGATTTAGTATGGCTTGAGTGATATCGTTGTTCGGTGATATCTATTAAACGCCTGATAGGTATTACCAATATAATAAGAATTAATAATATATTTTGTAATCTGCCACCGGGTAGAGAGTTGCTTATGCACTCGTTTACACATCATTAGGTCTTTGAAGATGTGTGCGGGTGTTTTTTTTATTAACAGTTAATAAGGTTTTTAATTTTTATTGGAGGTAGAAGCTTGTGAAGAATATAAAAAAATTATTCCGCTATTTTTCAAAGGGCGAAATAATTTTATGGAGTTGTTCAATAATTTTAATATCCGTATTCTTTTTCTTGTTTGATAGGATAAATTATCTGAGGTTAGCTGCATCTGTAATTGGCATTACCTCTTTAATCTTCAACGCAAAAGGCAACCCTTTCGGACAGATTTTAATGATAATATTCAGCCTTTTATACGGAATAATATCGTTCTCTTTTGCATATTACGGAGAAATGCTGACATATATCGGCATGACCTTGCCTATGTCTGTAATAGCACTTATTGCTTGGATCAAAAATCCTTATAACGGCAATAAAGCGGTTGTAAAAGTAAATAATAATATTAAAAAAGGCGAATTTGTTTTTCTTTCAGTTCTAACTTTTATAGTCACTATTATCTTTTTCTTTATTTTAAAAGTGTTTCATACGGCTAGCCTCATCCCCAGCACATTGTCTGTAACCACAAGCTTTATCGCCGTATACCTAACATTCAGACGCAGCCCCTACTATGCAATAGGATACAGTGCAAACGATATCGTGCTTGTTGTTTTATGGACAATCGCTTCTTTTGAAAACATTTCATACATATCTATTGTGATATGCTTTTTTGTTTTTCTGGTCAACGATATATATGGCTTCATCAGCTGGAAGAGAATGGGAAAAAAACAACTTCAAAATATATAAGTTTTCAAATACAAAAACAGCATATCGGAAAACTTGACCGACATAAATTGTTCGAATTTTCCGATATGCTGTTTTATTTTTAATATATAATCTATTTTATTTTACTTAAGTTTTCTTTTGCCCTTTTGATAACTCTAAGATCGTTTTCATAGGTGCATTTGCTTTGCGCTTCGAAGAGATCTACCCACATAAAAGAACTGATCTCTTCCTTTTGAATATGTACCTGGTCAGAAAACGCCTGAGCCATAAAGAATACTACACGCTTTTTTATTTTTCCGAACGGACAATAGTCGGACACCTCTCTGAAAGACTGTACGATCTCAACATCAAGACCGGTTTCTTCTTTAATCTCTCTGATAGCTGTCTGCTGTTCAGTCTCTCCTTTTTCAACATGTCCCTTGGGAAAACTAAAATTTCTTCCGTTGTGGTTTTTAACTAACAAAGTTTTGTATTTGTTTTTTTCGTGATAAATAATAATTGCTCCACAGCTTTTTTCATATAAACAGCTAATACTTTCAATATCTGCATTTTTCAAAGCAGATAGCTTTTCTCTTATCTGAGGCTCATAGTAAATTTCGCCGTCTGTTGATACAATCAGCTTTTCACCCATCCCCTTAAACGATGCAACAGCAATGACAACTCCATAGAAAGAATCTTTTACCGGTCGTTTTGATATAACATATGCGCTCTGGCTGCTTAAATTTTCACCGCTTGCATAACCTGAATAAAGATTATTCTGCAAAGAGCCGTAAATATTAACCCTAACCTTTTTATTAAGCATTGTGTTGCACCTCCTCTATTTTAGAATATAGATGTAATTCTGTCCACCTGCATTGCGGTATTTGCCGCCATAACATTGTTGATAAACAGCACCTCGTCAATATCGTTTTTACTACAATAGTCTTTTAAGCTGCCCGAAAAATATCTAAAATCAATAACATGAACCTCGCTGTAATCTGCTGTCAGATATGGAACAAAGGCATTGCCGTAGCTTTCTTTTACAACAGCTATCTTCTTATCGTTATCAATTTCCGTATTATACTCGACAAACAGCGGCGAGTCGCCCCAGATAAAAGCTCCGTAAGCATAAGGCCCGCTGCCCTCTTGTTCATAATACACCGTAGTTTTTTCCGGTTCCTGACCCATTTCCACAGTGCGCATAGCGTAGGTTTCATAAGGGAAGGTCCAAAAATGCACCGTATCAAGATTATCTTTCAAAGATTCATCATTATCAAGCAGCGTTCCCTCAAAGCCGTCGATCGTATGCTCTGTGCAAACCGACAAGTCAAGCGTCCTTTGATCGGTCTGTTCACAAAAAGCTGAATATGCGTAATACGCTCCTAAGCCTGTCCAGTGGTGATCGGTATTAAAATAAATATATTCATCAACGTGATCACTAAGATTGTTATAACAGTTTATCGGTATAACGTCTTCGCTGTATCGAGAATAGATTTCTTTTATATTATCTGCCTGAATCTGAGTCGATACCTTTGAGTTTTCAATCAAACGTCTGGGAAGACCAAACTCAGTGTGGTTTGGTACAATCATATTATAAACCCGAACTTCATCGCCCACACTTTTTTTAAATGATGAAATAGCATCGGCATAATACTGAGCGCTGTCTTCACTTCCGCCAAACAACTCAAACGCCATTTTATCATAAATATAAACACCGCCGTTTGATGCTGAATAATGTCCCTCGGATTTTGAATCGTCGGGAATATTAGGCACTTTAAACTCAAAAGCTTGATTGCTCACAGCTTTCACGTTTTCACTCGAGTTTTGATTGGTTTCTGATATGCTCGTCGCCTGATTATCGGTTGCTACCGCCTTTTTATCTGATTTAAAAATAGCTTTTGCCAGACTAACAAGCAAAAATATAATCAAAGATAATATTAAAACACAAACCAGAACAATCAAAATCCTGCGTTTCAACAGTTTTTTTCTTCTTTGCTTTCTGGCTTTTTCTGAAATACGCTTTCTTTTTTGCATTTCATATGCATTATCATTAAATCTATCATAGTCCATAGGGTTTGCTCCCTGTAAATGTATAATACTTAAGATTTATTATACTATAACTTTGTCATTTATACAACAAATATTTTCTAATTATGACAATTTTCCTTATTTTTCCTTAATATTTGCATAAATCTGATTATTTTTTCTTATTTTCAAAATCCCCCGTTATTGCACAAAATAATATAATATGTTATTATAAAAAGGATAATTAATATGAAAGAGTGAATTTTATGGACTATCCCTTTTCAAATAAGGTTTTGGCACTAAAACCAAATGCCATCAGAGAAATTTTAAAAAGCGCTTCTGATCCCGGTGTGATGCCGCTGTCGGCAGGCAACCCCGCTCCCGACGCTTTTCCGATAGAGCAGATAAAAGAAATATCTGCCTGCATATTAGAGGAAAATCCGATAGGAGCTCTCCAATACGGAGTCAGCGAAGGTTATCAGCCGCTTAGAGATACTCTAAAAAAATATTTAAAATCCAAACTTAATATCGGTACTAAAGAAGATGAACTTATCATCGTATCCGGCGCTCAGCAGAATATGGATCTTGCTGCAAAAACTTTTTTAAATGAAGGCGACGTTCTTATATGCGAGGCTCCGTCCTTTGTCGGCGCGCTGAATACTTTCAGAAGCTACAACACTCAGCTTATCGGCGTAACAGTAGAAAAAGACGGCATGAATATGGAAGAGCTTGAAGAAGTTTTAAAAAATAACAAAAATGCAAAGCTGATCTATACTATTCCTAATTTTCAAAATCCGTCGGGAGTTACCATGAGCCTCGAAAAGAGGAAAAAGCTATATGAGCTCGCCAAAAAATACAAAGTTTTGATAATTGAGGATAACCCCTACGGCGATTTAAGATACAGCGGCAAAGATGTGCCGTGTATTAAAAGCTTTGATACCGATGGTATAGTTTTATATTCAGGTTCTTTTTCAAAGGTTGTATCTCCGGGAATCCGTGTAGGATATTTGCTTGCTAATAAACAAGCTATGTCAAAAATGATAATTTGCAAACAAGGACAGGATGTCCACACCACCATGTGGTCGCAGATCATATGCAACGAACTGCTGACAAATTACGACTTTGAAAAGCACCTTGACAAGCTCAGAGCGCTGTATACTCAAAAAGCCAATCTTTGTATGGATCTGCTTGATGAATATGTTGTGCCAAACGGCATCAGCTATAATAAAATAGAAGGCGGACTATTCATCTGGTGCGATCTGCCAAAAGATGTTGATATGCTTGATTTTTGTAAAAAACTGACAGAAAGAAAAGTCTGCGTAGTTCCCGGCAACGCTTTCTTAACCGATTCATCTCTTACTTGCCATTCGTTTAGAATAAACTTTTCAACTCCAACTGATGAACAGCTAAGAAAAGGTATAATAGAAATCGGAAAACTTGCAAAAGAAATCATAAACAGGTGAGATCATGGAAAACACAAACGATAAAAAACAAATTGTATTTTCAGCTATACAGCCCAGCGGAACTATTACTCTGGGAAACTACCTGGGAGCTGTCAAAAACTGGGTAAAAATGCAGCAAAGCGGCGAATTTGACTGTATCTATGCCCTCGCCGATCTACACACAATAACCGTTCGTCAAACGCCTTCCGTTATGAGGCAAAATATCATCAATGCGTACGCATCCATTTTAGCCTGCGGCATAGATGTAGAAAAATCTCCGTTTTTTATTCAAAGCCATAATCCAAACCACGCACAAATGGCATGGGTTCTAAACTGCTACACTCAGTTCGGAGAACTCTCCAGAATGACCCAGTTCAAAGACAAAAGCGCAAAACACGCTGATAATATCAACGCGGGACTTTTTACCTATCCAAGCCTTATGGCAGGCGACATTCTCCTCTATCAGGCTGACAAGGTGCCCGTAGGCTCAGATCAAAAGCAGCATATTGAGCTGACCAGAGATATTGCTCAGCGCTTCAACTCAATTTACGGCGAAGTTTTCAAAATTCCCGAGGGCTTTATCCCCAAAGACGGAGCCAGAGTCATGAGTCTGCAAAACCCAACCGCAAAGATGAGCAAGTCGGACGAAAACGTAAACGCCTGTGTGCTTTTAACCGATGATAATGATACTATTATGCGCAAATTCAAGCGCGCTATAACCGACAGCGAGGCTCACGTTTGCTACAAAGAAGGCAAAGACGGTATCAACAACCTTATGAGTATATATTCTTCTGTAACAGGCCTTAGCTTCGAGCAAATCGAACACGATTTTGAAGGCAAAGGCTACGGAGATTTTAAAGTTGCGGTAGGAGAAGCTGTTATAAATGAGCTTGAGCCCATCAGAAAGCGCTATGAGCAGTTTGTCAAAGATAAAAAATATATTACAGAATGTTATACAAAATCCGATGAACTGGCGTTTAAAATATCTCGCCGTACTATGGACAAGGTTATGAAAAAAATCGGGTTTATTAAGTAATTCTTAACAACCAAACAGCAAAGGCCGGGATTCATCCCGACCTTTTTCTTTATAAGCTGTAATTATATTCTGTTTATCGTGTTGGAAAACAAACTTAAAAGTTTATACCAAAATTTATGGCGTAAATTAATCAGCGTTTACCTAATTATCAAAAAGCTTCTGTCGCCGATTGTAACGGACGACGAAGTCATCTCGTATTTACCGATAGAATAGATTTCCGATTTGCCGTTTGAAGCAAAGTTAAGCGTTTTCTTATCATCGCTTGGATTGACAAAAATTATGAATTCACCGCGTTTATATACAAACGGATATTCATTTTCTTTTGCGTATACTACCTCAAATTCGCTGTCATTTGAAAGCTCGGGATATTGTCTTCTAAGCGCAATAACTGCTTTGAGATTTTCATAAATACTCGAGCTTACTCCCTGCTGGCAAAGAACAGTCGGCGCGTCCTCGCTTTTATCTATCGGCAAGTAGAGCATATCGCTGTCTGCGTCTGAAAAGCCTAAGTTCTTTTCGCTGTTCCACTGCATTGGAGTGCGTGCGCCGGTGCGAGAATAACCGCCTTCTTTGCTCTTTAAGTTTTCTATATATCTCATGCCGATTTCATCTCCGTAATATATAAACGGAACTCCCGGCATAGTCATCATAAATGCGTGCGACAATTTTATAATATCATCGCTCATATAAAACGGCGCGCGCGGCATATCATGATTATTGGTGATAAAGCTTATATATCCCTTGTTCTTTGAACATTCGTAAGCGGGAATATAATCGTTTAAAAAATCTTTAATATTGCCCTTTGCATGATCTGCAAAAAAGCTCTTGTTTTCTTCGCCCCTGCCATTCCTGAAAAGGTAATGATATCCGTTGTGGGGATGATCGAGATAAAAATCGGCATGGAACCCTGAATTTACAATTGCTTTCATAGGATCGCTCCATTCGCTGATCAAAACCCGGTCCTTATAGTCCTCGTCAAACATCTGACGTATTCCGCGCCAAATTTTAGCCGTCGCAATTTTTTCGTCATCGTTTTTTACAAGCGAATCCGCCATATCTACCCTGAAGCCATCTACACCCTTATCGAGCCAAAAACGCATGATATCCTTCATAGCGTCTACGGTTTTTATACATTCGCAGTCATCGGGACTTTTTTGCCACGAAGGGTGAGTAATATTATGAAAGCCGTAGTTTAATGCCGGTTGTGACGAAAAGAAATTAACCATATAGTTGCCGTCGCGCTCGCACATTCCGCATACTAATTTATACTCCGGCGGAGCTTCCCATGTACTGTTTGTAAAGATATAGCGGTCTGTATATTCGTTTTTATCCGCTTTTTTGCTCTCTAAAAACCATTCATGAGTATCGCTCGTATGCCCCGGAACCAGATCGATAATAATCTTCATGTCCCGTTTGTGCGCTTCTTCAAGCAGCTTTTCAAAGTCGCTCATGCTGCCGTAGCGCGCAGCAATTTTTTTATAATCACGCACGTCGTATCCCGCATCCATAAACGGAGAATCAAAGATAGGATTAATCCAAACAGCGTTGCAGCCTAAATCTTTTATATAATCAAGCTTTATCGTAATGCCGCATAAATCTCCTATTCCATCGGAATTTGTGTCTAAAAAGCTTTGTGGATAAACCTCATAAAATACTGAATTTTTCAACCAAGCCGGCATAATAATTCCTCCTATAAATTTTACATATTTTACCATTTTTAAAAGAGTGTTGTCAATCAGTATGTACCCTTCATAGGATAAAAATAGCAACCAATAATATTCTATTGAAAAATTTATTTGTTGCATTTAGTATATTTATAGGGGTGTGCAGTATGACTATCAAAAAGCTAAACAGCACAAAGGTTTTGATAACGCTCAGGCGTGAAGATATGAGAGATTTTGAGCTATCTTTTGATAAAATAAGTCTGAAAGACGAACACTCAAAAAAGATATTAACCAGACTTTTAAAGCTTGCGTGTTTAAACACCGGAATGCAGTTTAAGGATAATAGATTTTTTATAGAAGCTTTGCCCAACGATATGGGGTGTCTGCTGCTTATATCTGTTGTAGAGGGGAAAAAGCGTAAAATATACAGAATCAAAAAATATACAACTCGTTTGTGCTATCGCTTCGAGTGCGCCGCCGATATGATGAACGCTATATCGACATTATATAAAATGAAAGGATATTATTATTCAAATTCGATGTATATGCAAAACGATAAATATTATCTTGTTTTTGAATATCCCAACATCTCAAACAGGCTGAAAATACTGTTAAGCGAATATTCATCACAGATATCTGCCGACGATATTTTTATCTCTAGGCTTAATGAATATTCTAAGGTTATTGCAAAAAGCAACGCAATAAAAGAGCTCGGTAAGGTTTTTAGTGTAACATCACAATAATAGATTTTGACAGTTTTCTGTATCTCAATTAATTTTTGTAATTCATAGTATATGCAGATTTTTTCTTATTAACCAAAAAACGGAAAATTTCTTTTTTAATGTCAAATTATTAATTACTATTAGATAATTATGAAGTTGTGCGGAACTTTTCGCTAACAGCTTTTAAATTTTTTATTAAGTAGCAGTACAAAACTACCCGTTTTTTTAAAGCCTGCCTAAAATTAGAGCAAACGTCTAATTTTAGGGTAAACTCATTTACGGGTAGTTTTATTATTTGTAAAATTTTAAGGCAAGACCGCAAAAATCCATGCGCGTCTTGCCTTAACTTTTTTCTTCTTCAAATTTATTTGCACAGAGCCTTTAACTTGCTGATTTCAAGCTTTGCGTCTTCTGCCTTAAATACCGCTGTGCCGGCAACACAGATATCAACTCCTGAATCGTATGCCTTCTTTATGGTTGTATCCTTAATGCCTCCGTCAACCTCTATAAGCGTTTTAAGATTTCGGCGGTTAATCTCCTCTTTAATCGCTTCGACCTTAGGCATCATATTTTCCATGAAGCTCTGTCCGCCAAAGCCCGGTTCAACCGTCATCACAAGCACCATATACAACCTGTCAAGATATTTATAAACCACATCGGCAGGAGTGTTGGGTTTTATCGCCAGCGCAGGTTTCACTCCGCTTTTTTCAATAAGTGAAAGTGTTTTTTCTATGTCACTGTCGGCTTCGGTATGAAAGGAAATTATATCCGCGCCGGCCTTGCAAAAATCGTCTATGTATCTGTCAGGCTGTGAAATCATAAGATGAACGTCAAACGGCTTTTTTGTGCATTTGCGAATTTCTTTTACAACCGGAGCACCAAAGGTAATATTGGGTACAAAGTGACCGTCCATTACATCCAAGTGCATAATATCAGCGCCTGAGTTATCCATTCTTTCTATTTCGCCTTTAAAATTTGAAAAATCACAAGATAAAAGTGAAGGTGCAATAAGCATAATAACCTCCTATGGCTTTTTGATAAGCTGTGTGATAATTGTTGCAAACAGCCAAAATAAAATATATATAAGAATTTCTAAAACCGTAAGCCTTGCTACAGACGAATAAAGCACAAGCGTTGCGCACAATATTACTCCCAAAACAAGTGAAAACAGTTCTAAAACAATTCCCATTGTCATATTGGATTTTAGCTTTATGCAGCCGGAAACTGCCTTGCTCAATGATGAAAATGCTCCTCTTGTTGCCAGATACGATCGAGAGGTTTCATCAACTTTAGAGGTTACCTCATCCATAACATTGGCATAACCGTTAGGCAAAATTTTTATACTTCTGAAAAATATATTGAATTTTTGAGCTAAAAGCTCTGCGGTAACATTGGGATCTGTTGTTCCGACCAAAAAGCTCAGTCCGTTTTTTTCGCCGTTTTGAAGCGCTTCCTGTATAACCGGGCTTGCATTATAATCGGCAACAAGCATTGCGGCAAGTTGTCCGCTATAGGCTATATATACTATTTGTTTTTGCTGTTTTTTGTAATATTCTTCTCTTATATTTTCCTCAACTTTTATATGGTAGCGTTTCATCAAAATTTTATTTCCGATCAACACTCTTTCACCGTTTACCCAACCGACAAGTCCGCTTTTTTCTTCATACAAAACGCTTTCTACCTTTGGTAAAATACTTGAATTTTGTTTGATTTTGTCGTACAAAAGCTGATCAAGAGGAGAATTTGCCTCTTTTAAAACCACTGCAGCCGAAAGCAAAATCTCATCTGTTCTAAATTCTACAAAAGTTTTTAACTCTTCAAGCTTTATGCTGCCTTGAGGAAAAAGCTCCTTTGCGCTCACCATAATAGATGAAGTGTCGCCAAACTGCTTTATAGAGGGGTATCCCGCAACCATAGCATTATACTTTAGGGTTTTTCCGGAGAACAGCAGCATAGGAATATTCCCCGCAAGAAGCGAACAAAACGGAATGCTTATGCACAGCATAACCGCCAATACCGAGAAAGCTCCATGTACACTGGGATTGAGTATAGTATATAAAACACTGACAAAAAGCGTTGATACCATGGTTATCGGGGCTAACTTTGAGGAGATTTCTTCGCTTGGATCAGGAGCGTAAGATATTTTCAAAAAGTCGCTTAAAAAGCTTGTAATATGCTGATACGCGACAATTCCCTTTTGTGCGGTTGTTCCGCTTATCATCCTGCGCGCGGTCTCTTCATCGTTGAGTATTTTACCCACATATGCCGGTGAACGCGAGGTCAAAAAGGCAAAGTTTTTCTTTACTCTTACAGCCGAAAGCAAGCGTCCGATGGTATTACATATAAGCGCAAACACCGCTAAAAATCCATATAGGTGAGCCTCGTTGTTCACGAACGAATCGGCTGTAAACAAACTGGCTATTCCCTGTAATACACATGCGATAAAAGAAAGCGACATCAAGGTATCACAATTGCCTTTTAAGCGTTTCAAAGATTTTATTCCGTTAAAAATATATGCTCTGCCTACAACGCCGCAAATAATAAGCAACAAAAGATTTATTATACAATAAAACAGCGCTCCGTTTGGCATTATATTTTCAAAAATTTTGCTTTTCTGTATCCGCTGCAAAAATACAAGTGCAAGCATAACGGCGCCGATGACACCAAATGCCGCAAGATGTAAAGAAAGCTTTTTGATATTTGCCTTTGTCTGAGAAAGAACATATTTTTCATCCTGCTTGGTTTCATAATCTGAGGATCGCAATATATCCTTATTAAAGCTTTTGCGTTTTACCGTAAAGGTTTCTAAAAAAGCTCCTCCAAAAGCCTTGAAAAATCTTTTAATTTTTGACGGTTTTTTAGGCTTTTTGTTATTTTCCTGAGATGTAAGTTTATTTTCGGGATTAGTTGTTATTTTTCTTTCAATTTCTTGTTTCTCAATTTTTACTTCTGTTTTTTCTTTCTCTGTTTTGCGCTGAAGCTGATCCGGCTTTTTTTCTTGTCCTATTTTGCCTTTTGAAGCCATCTTGCTCAAAGTATAAAGCAAAGATTGTCTTATGCCTATAGATTTTTGTAAATCATGATAATTTTTTGAAATTGTCGGATCGTTTGACTGCAAATATTCATCATATTCGCTCTCAACCACGTCTGTAAACCTTCCGGCTTTGACCCGTATTTGATTTTCCTTGCTTTCGTGCTTATAACAAGGAACTTTCGATACAATTTGTTCCGTATATCCTTGTTCCTCTAAGCTTTCTTTATATGAAACGTCCGGTTTATGGCTACGCTTGTCGTGACGAGACGTATCGTTTGCTTTTTTTTCATATAATCTTAACGCTTCGTTAGAATCTAAATCAACATCTATACCGTCAATATCCTGAACATAGACATTGTGCATATTTGAAACAGGGCTTAAATTTTCTATGATCTCATCAGAAACAATTGTTCCGTCCTCCAGCTCTGCTTCAAGCGTAACCAAAGTACGATCTTCGTGATCTAAATCTATTTCTGCTTTACCCGCTAAAAGCTCTTCTTTACTTTTTTGTCGGCGCTTTGCTGCCTGCTCAGCTTCAATAGGCGTTTGTCTCTTATATTTTACGTGCTTGTCCTTAGTGGAATAAATTTCTTCCATTTTGTGTTTTTTGTCAAAGTTATGATCAGATGAATTTTCTAATGCTTCGTTTATATCGGTATATTCTTCGTTGTCTTGAACAGCTTCGATAATTTCTTTGTCGTTATTATCAGGTGCGTTGTCAAGAGTATTGTTTTGATTGTCAATATTTTCTTTAAAGCTCATCTTCTCATCCCCTTCTTTATATATTATCAAATTCGGCTTATACAAATGTTTATCAAACGCGTTGATACAACCGGGTTTTCACTGTAATAATCAAACAATTTCGTCAAGAAACCCAAAACAGCTTGTCTAAAATTCAAAAATCGTTTATCTGAATCTTACCACTCTATACATTAATATCCCTGCGGCAACGCTGGCGTTTAGTGAATTTATTTTTCCTCTTTGAGGAAGCGACGCTATAACGTCGCACTTCGATCTTACCAGCCTGGATATTCCTTTGCCCTCGTTACCTATAACAAGAGCTACAGAGCCCGAAAAATCGCATTTTAAATAATCTTCGCCGTCCATATCTGCACCGAAAATCCAAACGCCCTTTTCTTTTAAATAATCAATAGTATCGCTTATATTTGTCACCCTTGCGACCGCCATATATTCAAGCGCTCCGGCAGAAGCTTTATTTACCGTAAACGACAGCCCCGCGCTATGGCGTTTTTTTACAATAACCCCATGCGCACCGGCACATTCTGCGGTTCTGATAATCGCTCCCAAATTATGCGGGTCTTCGATTTCATCAAGAATTATAATAAAAGGAGCTTCGCCTCTGTTTTCTGCAATCTTTAAAATATCGTCTACAGATGAATACTCCTTTACAGCGCAAACCGCGCAAATTCCCTGGTGTACAGCTGAGCCTGTCATATAATCAAGCTTTTTTGAGTCGACTTCTTTTATAACAATATCCTGCTTTTTAGCCAAAGCTATAATATGAGCAAAAGAAGTTTCTCTGCCCTTTGCAATCATAATATTTATAATTGGTCTGTTAGATTTTAACGCCTCTAATACAGGATTGCGCCCTATGATTATATCGTCAAATTTTTTCTTATCTTGTTCCATAATTGTCCTGTACTTATACTTAATTTTATTATATCTTGTATTTATATATTTTATAGTATACCATATATAGCTTGTTGGCTTTTTGCTAAAACAGAATAATAGCACATTTTTTATATTTTATCCAAATAATATGCACCGGCGTCTACATATGTATCAATTACGCCGTATGTGTTTGTGTTTGGATCTCTGAATAATTCCAGCTTTGGAGGAAAAACCGTAAACGAAAAAAACATTATAAAAAACAACATTATAAGCATTACGCTTATATCAAAAAAGTTTTCGGTGTTTATATCTTTTACAGTCATATTATATGACACAAACTGTGCCAGAACTACCGCTACAAATGATAATATTAAATCCACCGCTACTATATGTCTTTGTGTAAAAAAAGTATATGAATAATAATATGCGATAATAAAAAGGCTCATAAGATAAAGTCCTGCGGTTTTTGCAACCACAAACTTTCTAAACGGAACCTTTACACACAACAGCTCCAAAAACGCAAAAATTACATATCCCGCGCAAAAAATTTTAATATGTTCCCAGACGCTCTCGTTAACTGCTCCAAATAAAATCGACAGTGCGCTCTGCCCCGAAAAATCATATACAAAGTGAAGCCCTGTTGCTATAAGATATATGACAAATACTCCCGCTATCTCAAAAATTTTAAATGTTTTTTTATTCATAAAATCCCCCCAACACATTTATATGTTGGGGGATTTGTCCTTTATTTTATAAACAAAACAAAAATAAGAATTGTAACCAGCGCGCCAACTATCATAGGAAATAAAAATCTAAGACTGCGTTTTATAAAAGTATCATTTCTCTTTATTGACGACAAGGTAGAATATTTGCTGAGCATCTTTTTTGCTTCTCTTTCCAGCATATCCCGCTGAGCTGAAGAATATTCCGGTTTTACCAGCAAAAAAGCCCTGTCATAATACTTGTTATCCGTGGGAGAAACTTCTATCACCTGATGATTTATGCCTTTTATCATATATACACCGCCTAATAATAAATTCACCTCTATGATTGGCATAAAAACACAGGCATATACAACATACGGTTTTTTCTTTAAAATAATATAAGTTTTTTATTCTTTAGAAATATACAAATTGTATTATTCTTGCAAGAAATAAAAAATGTTGATAACTTTGTGGAAAACTACAATAACTTTTTAGATTTCTTTAGAAAACAACTGAAAATCAAATGATTTTTTGATTTTTAGAAGTTTTCCATAATTTTTTTAACAGAAAAATACTATCTTCTTTTTATGAAAAAAAGCAACAGGTTTCTACAAATTGTAATATTTTGCTTGTCAATACAATTTAAGAATTACAATAAAATTTTTAGAGATTTTATAAAAAAGTGTCGTGCAAGCAAGTCTTTTGCACCCACTCTGCCTTTAACACGCATAAATTTTCATCTATGCTTTTGAGAAAGGCAAAATTAAAACATAGCATTTTTCTGCTAAAGTAAAAAAATAAGGCAAACTGTAAAAAGTTCACCTTTTAGTATATTTAAACTTTTATGATTTTAAAAACAGTCTTTCAAAAACCGCTACCGATGCAAATCCGCTTAAAAAACCAAACACACAGCCGGCAATAATATCTGACAAAAAATGAACCCTCAGATAAAGCCTTGAAAAGCTGATAATACAAGCAACAAAAAACACCGGCAACCAAATATAATAAGGACAGCATAAAAGCGTTACCGAAAAAGCCGTAAAAGAAGAGGCCGTATGCCCGGACGGAAACGAATACTGTTTAGGTTTATTAATAAGCATATCGCTGTCATCTATATCTTCACTGGGTCTTGTTCTTCCAACCATTCTTTTTATAATAATTTCTCCCAAAAGAAAAGTAACACCCAAAGCAAGTATTAAATTTATTCCCACATATCTGTATTTTTTTGAAATCACAAATGGAAGACAAAGCGTCATCCACCATATAAAGGCTCCTGTACCGGCGTGCGTAGCAACGATCATTATACGGTTTAAAAGAGGGGTATGAATTTTTACGATTTTATTCATTACATCTTGGTCAATTTTTTTAATCTTATCGATCATAAAACTCCCCCTAACCGTAATATAATGCCGTATAATCGGTATCTGTGCTTTAATAATATTCTACTTATAAGGAAGCTTTTTGTCAATATATCTAAACATCAATACGTCAATGCAATATAATAATAAAATGCTGGTTCAGATTCTGATATTAACTAAATGCGCAATTGAAGGTATGCTTTCCTTTTGCAAAACGGTTGTCGGAGACAAAAGCGCTCCTGTAGGAATAAAAAGAATATTTCTTTGTTTTTTTTCACACATTGAATTTAAAATATGACCGCACAAAACACTCGCGCAGCAGCCGCAGCCCGAACCTCCGGCATGAACATCCATATCTCCGTTTTGAAATATCATAACACCGCAGTCTTTATGATTAGACTTAATATCAATGTCTTTCTTTTCCAGCAATTCATATAAGAGCTTTGACCCAATTTTTCCCAAATCGCCTGTATATATCATATCGTAGTCCTCGACGCGGGTATTTGTATTATTCAAAAATTTGCAAATAGTATCTGCCGCCGCAGGCGCCATAGCAGCTCCCATATTATTTTGATCGGTAATTCCCATGTCTATTATTGAACCGACCTGCGCAGAATGAATATAGGGTTTATTATCAGACGTATGTTTTGATAAAACGCAGCAGCCCGCTCCGGTGACAGTCCATTGAGTTGTAGGGGGACGCTGGCCTCCGTATTCAAGAGGAAATCGATACTGACGCTCAGCAGAACAAAAATGTGAAGACGCTGCACAAATTGCTTTTTGGCAGGCTCCGCTTTCTATTGTTATTGAAGATAATATAAGCCCCAGCGCCATAGTAGAACAAGCTCCGTAAACTCCTATATAAGGGATTTGAAAGTTTCTCATTCCAAAAGACGAGGCGATACACTGATTAAGAAGATCCCCACAAAAAGCGTACTCAATATCGCTTGCGCTAAAGCCCCCTTTTTGCAGCGCTATAGTTACCGCTTCACTGACCAATGCGCTTTCCGCCTGTTCAAACGTTTCTTTGCCACCGTAAGCGTCGTATATAATCTTGTCAAAATCGTCTTTTAAAGGACCTTGCGCTTCTTTTTTTCCGACAACGGAAGCATAAGACAAAATATTGGGTTTTTCTGTAAAAATCATTGTATTTGAAATATTATTAACCATAAAAATTCTCCTTTATCCTATTATTTGCAAAGCGTTTCAATAAATTCAATGTCAATTTTTATAAATGTTTTAATCCGGATTTTACACTACTTTTCTCTATTTAAAAAGTCGTTTTATAAATGCTTGAAAATAAATTACAATAGCGTTATAATATTTTTTGGATATGATCCTATAAAAAATAAGAAGAAGGAATTTTTATGGCTAAAAAACAATTTAAATCAGAATCAAAAAGACTTCTTGATCTGATGATTAATTCGATCTATACTCACAAAGAAATATTTTTGCGCGAGATTATCTCAAATGCAAGCGACGCTATAGACAAGCTGTGCTTTATCGCGCTGACCGACGATAAACTTGGGCTAAACAGAAGTGACTTTAAAATCACAATAAAGCCCGACAAAGAATCGCGTACCCTTACTATAACCGATAACGGAATAGGAATGGATAAGAACGATCTTGAAAACAACCTTGGCACAATCGCATCTTCCGGCTCATATAAATTCAAGCAGGATATGAACGATAAAAACGACGATATAGATATTATCGGACAGTTTGGCGTCGGCTTTTATTCTGCCTTTATGGTTGCTAAAAAAATCACTGTAAATACTAAAAAATATGGCTGTGAAGAAGCATACTGTTGGCAGTCAAGCGGCGCAGACGGCTATACAATAAAAGAAATTGACAAAGCCGATATCGGAACAGAAATTATAATAGAACTCAAAGACAATACTGATGACGAAAATTATGACGAATTTTTAGAGGAGTATAAAATAAAAAGTCTTATCAAAAAATACTCTGATTATATAAGATATCCTATAAAAATGGATGTAACCCACAACAGAGTAACAGAAGAAACAAAAGACAGCGATAATCCCCAGTACGAGGACTATACCGAAACCGAAACTCTTAACAGTATGATCCCCTTGTGGCAACGACGCAAACAAGACGTTACTCAAGAAGAATATGATAAATTCTACACAGATACATTTATGTCAATGGATAAACCCCTGCGCACCATTGTTACCTCAGTAGAAGGAGTTGTAACATACAAGGCTTTGATGTTTATTCCGTCAACAACTCCGTATGACTATTATACAAAGGAGTATAAAAAAGGACTGAAACTATATTCAAGCGGAGTACTGATAACAGACAACTGTGAGGAACTGGTACCCGAACATTTCCGATTTGTAAAAGGAATTGTCGATACGGCAGATTTATCTTTGAATATCTCTCGCGAAATGCTTCAGCATGACCGCAGGCTTTTAACAATAGCGCAAAATATAGACAAAAAAATCAAAAACGAACTTTCTTCTATGTTAAAGAGTGATCGTGAAAATTATGAAAAATTCTTCAAAGCCTTCGGTTCACAGTTAAAGTTTGGAGTTGTTTCAGATTACGGTATTCACAAAGACGAGCTTAAAGATCTTTTGATGTTCTATTCTTCTTCTGAGAAAAAGCTTGTCACTCTTTCTGAGTATGTCAGCAGAATGAAAGACGATCAAAAATTTATATACTATGCAACAGGAGACAGCATAGCCTATATCGACGCTCTGCCTCAAACAGAGCTGTTACATTCAAAAGGCTTTGAAATCCTTTACTGTACAGAAAAATCAGACGAATTTACACTGCAAACCCTAATGCAGTATGATGAAAAGAAATTCTGTTCCGCTTCTAACGATGATCTGGGAATAGAAAACGAAGAGAACAAAGAAGAAGTTGAAAACAGCGATGCTTTGCTTAATTTTGTAAAAGAAACCCTTGGCGATAAAGTAAGCGAGGTTGCCGCTTCAAAAAAGCTTGTTTCTCATCCGGTCTGTCTGACGGCGAAAGGCGGTATTTCATTTGAAATGGAAAAATACTTCGCAACGGTTCAGCCCGACGCTGGTTTAAAAGCTCAGCGCGTATTAGAGCTCAATCTCTCTCATCCCGCTGTAAAAGCTATGAAAGCTCTCATAGAAACCGATATAGAAAAAGCTAAAAAATACGCAGAGGTGCTGTACAGTCAAGCTCTGCTTATCGCAGGACTTCCTATCGAAAACCCTTCCGAGTATACCGATCTTGTCTGCTCCTTAATGGCAACGTGACGTTGCATCCGGTCCGGGGGAGAAAGGCTCTGCTAAAAGGCAACTTTAGTGCCCGACCGCAGCGCACTGCGGTATTCTTTCCGGGAAGATAGGCTCAACTAAAAAAATCCTTTATTGCCTGACAATAAAGGATTTTTTATAATTATTCTTTGTTATCTTTGACAAGTTTCAAAATATTCTGTGCGCTAGGCGGATCTCCGCCCGCAGATTTCCACCCCGCCAAAAACGCAGCTCTGACAATCGAAAACAACTCGCTCTCCGCCCTGTCATACTCGCTTCTGTGTAAAAAATTATCAAATGCTTTTTCAAAATCCATAAATAAAATCCCCCTATAAATAAAAAATGCGCAGCCGAATGAACAAGTTCACGAGCTACGCATGAAAAATACATAGCTCAGTTTTGAATTGCAGTACAAAACAGAAATGCAAATGATAAGTGTGCATAAAAGAGCCTGTATTTTTACCAAATAAAAATACACACTGACATTTGCAAAATTTATTAAGTTTTGTACTGCTCCTACATATTAGCATTAATTTGTAAAAAATGCAAGGTTAAAATAAAAAATGCGCAGCATTGTGAACAAGTTCACGAGCTACGCATGAAAAATACATAGCCCAAATTTGCTGCGAAACAAAATCATCAAACGAATCAATGTCATAAGATTATTGAGCCTGTATTTTTGCCAAAAATAATACAGACATCGATTCGTTTAATTTGATTTATTCGATTTTGTTTCGCACTCCTATCTTATCATTAACTAAAATAAAATGCAAGGCTAAAATAAAAAAATGCGTACAGCCAAAGTGAACAATTTCACAAGCCGCGCGCATAAAAAATACATTAATCGATTGTCGCCAAACTATTTAAATCATATTGCCTCTGCATAAACATCATAAGAGATAATAATTAAAGAGCCTGTGTTTTTATTTTTACTTTACTTTCGGAGCTCTATATTCGGCGTTTAGCTCTGAAATTTCTTTTTCTCCGTCTATATACGGCTGATAAAAAGCGTCTACTCTGCCACCGCCTAAGTTGTCGCAACCATTGCAGTATTCGCATTCTGTGCCGCAAGAATAAAGTGACTCTTTTACTATCTTAATTCGCTCTTCCCGTGTTGTATCTTTTATTAATATGGATTTCATATTATCGCTTCCTTTTAAAAACTTTAAATGCAAATCTGTTGTTTTTCAATATTATGTCGTTTTTTCTTTTAATTATTATACCTCGATAGCACTTAAACAATTTCGTGTAGGTGTTATTATCTGTACTATCTGTGGTTCTTTTGAATATTTGATATATCCATATTCTCCTGCTTATATCCCCTCTTGTTATCATTTTGTTATCAGCGTTGATAACAGTAAGGGAATTTAGCCGTGTTGGATAAACTTTTCTATACGGCTATTATACCGCATTTTAGCTTTGTTTTCAATAGGATTATTCCATTATTCGTATCTTTATTGCCATCGAAATAGTGTAACGCTTTTTAGGCTTCAAAAGTCACTGTTTATGCGCTTTCCGGGGAGTAATTCTTGGTAAGTAGGGTATTTCATTTCATTGCGTGTTTTGGCGTTACAAATCCGGTTATTGACAAAACGATTATTATACTTTATAATAAAACAAGTGTTATAAAACGATTGTTTTAGAAAGGAGCTCATTATGCCCCCTAAAGCGAAATTTACAAAAGAAGAAATCATCGGTGCAGGCTTAGCGATCCTGCGTGAGCGTGACATTTCTGCCGTTACTGCAAGAGAAATCGGCAATTATCTTGGAAGTTCGGCAAGACCGATATTTACCGTTTTTGATAATATGGGCGAGGTACTTAACGGGATTGAAGCAAAAGCTCGTGAGATATATTCCGAATATGTTGAGCAAGGATTACAGCAAACCCCTGCCTTTAAGGGCGTTGGTCAGTCCTATATTCAGTTTGCAATAAATGAGCCGAAGCTGTTTCAACTTTTGTTTATGCGAAAAACATCCGGTAATATAGGCGTAAATAGAATACTCCCCGAAATTGATGACAACTATACCGATATTTTAAAATCAATTACCGATGAATATCCTGTATCGGCAGATGACGCTGTTATATTGTACCGACACCTATGGATATATTCTCACGGCATTGCCACCCTCTGCGCAACATCTATGTGTCGCTTTACGGAAGCTGAGATCGGCATAATGCTGACGGAAGTTTTCAAAGCATTGCTGACAGAAAGACTGAAAGGAAAATCATAATGATAGAGATAAATGATTTAACAAAATATTACGGAAAAGGCGAAAGTCGCTTTAAAGCGCTGGATGGTGTTTCCGTTCGCATTAATGACGGTGAGTTTATCGTAATTCTCGGCGCTTCAGGTTCGGGAAAATCAACCTTTCTCAATGTCATTTCGGGCTTGGAGACTTCAGACGGCGGTTGTGTTGCTTATGACAGCCAAGAACTCGGCAATATGAGTGAAAAGGAACTGACGAAATTCCGACGTGAGAACACGGCTTATATCTTTCAGCAGTATTATTTGCTCCCCCATCTAAATGTAGAAAAGAATGTAAGGATGGGGGCTGACCTCGACAATAACAAGGATTATCTGAAATATATCAAAGCGGTCGGCTTATCCGATAAGCGTAAAAAATTCCCATCAGAACTCAGCGGCGGCGAACAACAGCGTGTAGCGATAGCAAGAGCGCTCGCAAAGAATCCGAAGGTGCTTTTTCTTGACGAGCCGACAGGAGCATTAGACGAAGAAACAGGCAGACAGGTACTTAACTATATCATCAGGCTGCACGAGGAACAGGGCTTTACGATGATTATGGTAACGCACAACAGCAATATAGCCGAAACCGCCGACAGAATCATTAAGATGAACAGCGGCAAAATCGTCAGCGTTACCGAAAACACGGATAAAAAGACGGCTTACGAGATCGGGTGGTGACGGTATGATTGTCAGTATCAAGGACAGCGTAAAGTTGTTCGGAATTTCCATTATGACCTGCTGTGCGGTAACCGTCTGCAATATGTTTTTAAACTATTATTTGGATTTATCTGCGATAGCCGGTCTGATTGACAACCCCTACGCGCAGATGTTCTACGACGCACAGATTATGACTTCAAAGGTCGTTTGCGCCGTCAGCGGCGGCTGCTTGGCGATCACTACCGTTGTGATGCTGTTTTTCTATATCAAGCATTACATAGACAGCCATTCAAAGGAAATCGGGATATTAAAGGCTCTCGGTTATTCTGATTTCAAAATTGCAAAGGGCTTTTCTGTTTTCGGCTTGAGTGTATTTCTTGGTTGTTTCGTCGGTTATTTGCTGTCATTTGCGTTAATGCCGCAGTTTTATGAGTTACAAAATAAAGACGGTTATTTGCCGGAGCTTTCTATTGGTTATCATTGGATATTATTCGTCCTGCTGGTGATTGCTCCCACTTTGGTCTTTGCTTTGATTGCAGTATGCAACAGCCTGTTAAAGCTTCGCCAGCCTTGCGTCAATCTATTGAAGGGTATTGTAAAGGTAAAGGGGAAAACCAAAAACACAAAAGATAAAAAGACTTTTGTCGCCGAAATGAGGAGCTCTGTATTAAGAAGCCGCAAAACCTTGGTGTTCTTCATCGCTTTTTCCTCGTTCTGCTTCTCAGCTATGATACAAATGTCGGCAAGTATGAAGGATTTGTCAAGTGAAATGATGGGCTTGATGATGTTGATTATCGGCGTTGTTCTGGCGTTTACCACGCTGTATATCGCCGTGACCACCGTCATCCGCTCCAACCAAGAGAATATTGCTATGATGCGTGTATTCGGCTATGATAGCGCTGATTGCAAGCGTTCTGTTCTCGACGGCTACCGCCCGGCGGCGTATATCGGCTTTATCATCGGTTCCGTGTATCAGTATGCATTGCTGAGAATTATGGTTGACATTGTTTTTTCGGGCGTCGAGGGTATTCCCGAATATGAGTTTGATTTTCTGATGTTCTTTATAACGCTTGCTGTTTTTATCGTTGTATATGAAGGCATTATGTTTGCTTATGGTCAGTCAATGAAAAAAATACCGTTAAAACAAATTATGAGCGAATAAAAAGATAATCGAGCGAAGATGAATAATTCACCTTCGCTCGATTTTATTATATATAAATCAACTCTGCATTAACGATTTCCTTCGCACGGTTGCGGATATTGTTCATTCGTTTTACCCACAGCATTTGATCATCTGCCTTGAGCTGTTCGGTTACACCTTCCTTTTTGGCGAGTTGGTTTACCAACCTAAAGAACATCTCCTCTGCCTGCTCATCAATGTCGGCAAGATAGGAAGTGAGTTTACAACTTGTCAATAGATTGGTATAGCGAATTTTATGATACTTCTCAATGTACCGCAAATGCCGCTTGCCCCAAATGCCGATTTCCACCTTTGGCTGTTCAGGTAATCTCAGGTCGGGCAGAAGATAATCGCCTTGTTGTGTATAGCTGATTTCAAAATTGTGTTTCATTATAGAATCCTCCAAAAAATATATTCGCACATATATCACAGCACTCCGATTGCCACATCTTGTTATAACTTATTATCAGTTTTTCTTTCCCTCATCGTTGCCCTTACGAGCCTTCGGGAACGATATAATAAAATGTGAAATCCTATGTCCGCATAAGGTGAGCAAACTGCGATAAATCCACTGTTTATCAGGATTTTGAAGGACTTTACTAACAACCTATGATATGCTATAATAGCCATAGATTATTTCAAATTCAAATCGGGATTTAGCGACCGGACGGTAATACAAATAAAGAACAGCTACTTAATATTTGTTTGCTTTTATGCTATAATGCAATTTAGTTAATTGAATAGTTGTCATCGGAGGATAGAGCATCGCAATGCTACGGGTTAGCAATAACCCTAATCAGAAGAAGATGTCGAGTGCGCTCGGTTATTCATACAGAATAACCGGGCGCTTTTTATTAACAGAGAAGACTTGTTGTAATCTGACAAACAGGAGGCTAACAATATGGAAAATTCAAGAGTAAAAAATGCTTGGAAGTATGTTCTTCCCGCAATGCTGAGCCACATTTGCTTTTCATTGTTTTCAATCGTAGACGGTGTTTTTATCGGCAACAGTATAGGCACAAACGCTCTTGGGGCGATCGGTCTTGTTATGCCGTTTGTAAATGCAATCGTTGCAATAATGATGTTAATCAATGTCGGCAGCGCAACTATATTTGCTGTTCAAGTGGGCAAGGAGGACACAGAGAAGACTTGATTTTACCAATATGCTGGCGCACGATATCAAAACGCCTGTTTTTGTCATCAGCGGATACGCTTACAGCCTTAAGGAAGATATTGATATATCCGAGCGAAATTTTTATATTGACAACATCATTGAGGAAGCGGATGAAATCAACGATCTTGTGCAAAAAATGCTCAATTTCAGCAATCTCGATTCCTATTCGATGAAGCTCAATAAAACGGAATTTGATTTGTTTAAGGCTGTTCAAAAGACAGCCGAAAAATATACCCTGTCTGAGAACAAAACCATTGCTCTCACGCAAAGCGGCGACAATATGATATGCGCGGACAGAGAATTGATGGAAACCGTTATTCAAAATCTGATCGACAACGCGGTAAAGTATTCTCTGCCGGATACCGAAATAATGATAGATGTAAACGGTAAAACACTTTCCGTCAGCAATCAAACGGAACCGCTCACAAAATCCGAGCTCAAACAGATGTGGCAGCCTTATTTTCGCAAGGACAAAAGCCGAAGTCAAAAGGGAAACGGCTTGGGCTTGTCGATCGTTAAATCAATTTTGGACTTGCACGAAGCTAAGTACAGTGTTGAAATGACTGGAAACATTTTGGCGATTACAGTTAAGCCTGAGACATCGCAGAAAAAACGGAGTGACGTACAGTCAGTTGATGAAGGCGGCAGGTTACAGCAGCGCGAACGATAGAATAGAACAGGAAATCCGCGAGAGTACAGAGGCAGTAGTTGCAGCGATATCCGAATTCTATCCTAAAGAAAAGCAGAAAGTGAATA
The DNA here is from genome assembly GCA_002353935.1 of Ruminococcaceae bacterium UBA2719. GTDB lineage: Bacteria > Bacillota > Clostridia > Oscillospirales > Acutalibacteraceae > Ruminococcoides. Next base: position 44,934 of record DEKP01000026.1, read on the forward strand.
TCCGACCCGAACAGCCGCACCACGAAAGTGCTTGAGCTGAGGTGTTTAAGGAGTTTCTGTATATTTTTGTTTGAGATAAAAAATCAAGAAAATATAATTTTAAGCGGACGAAGATAAGATTGATCATCTTCGTCCGTTTTCTTTTATGTGTTTTTCACTTGACAAGTTATGTATTATCCGTTATATTAAGTAAGTAAAGTATGAAAAAACATACTTTTGAAAGGAGCGTTTTTTATGGCAAGACCTGAAGGCAAGTACGCGTGGACGGTTACCGTCGGCACAAAAGGACAGATTGTTCTTCCAAAGGAAGCGAGAGATGTTTTTGACATCAAACCCGGTGATACCTTGATTATTTTAGGTGACAAGGATCAGGGAATGGCGATACCGCCCAAAAATCAATTTTCCGATTTCTTCGGAAAAATTTTCGGCAAATAATTAAGGAGTGAAATGTTATGCCAAGTATATTAGGTATTCCGCTTATCGGATTTGTTCAAATGGTTCTCGGAACCGGGATTATAGTTTTTTTATTGATCAAATTCCTGACCCGTCCCAAAAAGAACAAAAAGGACGAGTATATCATCAATGACGTTCACGTCATCGTCGGTGACGGAACAAAGCAGGAGCATCAGAACGTCTATATCAAAAACGGCTTGATCACGGAAATCTCCGCGCAGCCCATCCAAAAGAAAAACGTGCAGATGATTGACGGCGCGGGCAAAACACTGATGCCCGGTCTGATTGACAGCCATATTCATATTCAGGGCGGCTTTTCCTGTCACAATGAAGATGAAAGCGACGTTTTTCTGGGCGAAAAAATGCCGCAGATTTTCAATGAGAATGTGCTGCCGTATGGCATAACAACTATTAAGGATTTAGACGCGCCGAAGCATTTTATCTATAAGCTCCGTGATAAAATCAGATCGGGAGAAATTCAGGGTCCCGAGTTATTGATAGTAGGTCCGAACTTTACGGCTCCCGACGGGCATCCTGCCAATACGCTCGGCTCCAACAGCGAATGGGCAAGGTCTGAGATGGCGATTGAGGTCAATACTCCCGAGCAGGTTTCCGCGGGAATTAAAGAGCTCAAAGAAGCGGGTGTTGATTTTTTGAAATTCACCTATCAAGGCGGCGACTACTGGTATTTTGATAATAAGCTGACAATCCAGAAGATAGACAAGGAGTTAATGAAGCAGATTATCCGCGAGGGTAAGGAAAACGGACTGAACTCTACCGCTCACGTTTTTTATTATGACGACGTAAAGGAACTGCTTGAAGCGGGCATATACGGCATAGAACACGGCATTCTTGACAGAGATATTGAACCCGACGACCCGATCATCACTCTTTGGAAAAAATCGGGCGCGCACTTTGTTCCGACCGTCAACGCCATGACATATGAGAAAGACCCGACAAGAATGGAGCACAGCATACACAATCTCAAGGTGCTGTACGACGCGGGAATTCCGATTGCTATGGGTACAGACAATATGCTTGAGCAGATGTCGGGCGAGGTCGAGCACAAGGAGCTTGCTTACTATGTCGAAGCAGGACTGACGCCAATGCAGGCTATCGTGCTTGCCACCAAAAACGGCGCGGAACATTTAGGCATTGCCGACAGAAAAGGACAGATAAAGGCAGGTATGGAAGCGGATTTGATTCTGCTTGATAAGAACCCTGCCGAGAACATCTCTAACATTCAGTTTATCGACAGAGTGTTCTTAAAAGGTAAGGTTGTATATTCTCAGAAGCCGATTCAGTCCTTTGATATACCCGACTACACATATCCCGAGGGATTACTATCTGCCGAGTATGTAAGCACAGACGGCAAACAGCGTCGTGTTATCAATTATGACCGTTACGAGAGCGAGCAAATTATTACCCAAATCACTTTTAAGGACGGTAAAAAATGGGCGGAGGAAGAATTCACGGTTGACCGCAGCCTTTCGGCAACAAAATGGGTATATAACCGTCCGTCAGACAATACCGAAATCAATGCGGTTAAGGAAAACGGCGTAATAAAGTTGAGCGGCAGCTTCAAAGGCAAACCGCAGGACAAGAGCTTCCAGATTGGCGAAGGCTTATGGTATCAGATGATGGATATGTGCTTCCCTGCTTTTGCTAATTCAAAGCTTGACGAGATCCTGTTCTATCCGATTGGCACAGGTGATAACCGCGGCGCTATGTCGCTCGGTGAATTTGCCGCCAAGAAAATCGGCACGGAGAACGTGAGCATTGACGGCAAAACCTACTCTTGCGTCAAAATCAGCATGGTGCTCACCATGTTCTCGTGGGCATGGACGGGGCTTTTCTGGGTCGATACCGCAACCGGGCAGTTAGTTCAAAGCGGTGTAAAAAAAGGAAATAAAGAAAAACCGGAATGGCAGTTAAAGGAATTGACCTATAAATAATAATATCACGCCGCCTGAGGGAATCAAAAAGCCGCTGTTTTATCTTGTGCTCGGCGCGGTAATTGCTGTCATATATGTTCTTACTATGGTGATGATGTGGCTGCAAAAGGTTCAGCAATCCAAAAAGCTCACCGAACAGCTTCAAAATCTTCAGAATAATTTGGCAAAGAAAATATTAATCAATAAAAGAAATCGCCGTCAAGCAGGAGATTATCCCGCTTGGCGGCTGAATTCTTTTCAGTTGTTCACAGAATCTGATTTGACTTTGTTGTTAAACTCCTGAATTCTTTTCTTCATAGCGAAATACTGGCTGAACCAGATGAAGAAATAAATAAAGAAGAAGATAGCAATGTAGCCCGCAATACCCCAAAAGTTATGCGGCATCCAGTACATACAATAAGCGATCGGCAACATTGATACGGAGATGATAAGGCAGTGAATAACCGTCTGCTTCAAAAGACTCCAGTTTTCCATATCCCAGATAACCGATGCTCCGCCGAACGCTGCTCCATATATCAGAGAGCATACTGTCTGAATAACGACGGCGTTCAGCTCATTGCCGCAAAGAGCAGTCAGCTTCGGCATAACGGGATAATACTCTCCCTTGTTAATGATAACCGAAATGATAAGTGTGATGATAAAGCTGATACTTAAACCGATGGGCGCACCAATCAGGCTGCGCAAAATTACTTTCTTTTTCATAGTTTACCTCCTATAAACCTAAAACTTGTTTGATTTTTGATACATAGCGTCTTGAAACATATGTTGCCGTACCGTCGGATAGCGTAACGCAAATCGTACCCGATAAACTCAAATCGAAGTTGCGTACCTTTTTCAGATTGATGATCTCCGAGTTGGAAATACGCACAAAGCTGTGCTTGGTCAGTTTTTCTTCAAGCTCGTATAATCTTTGTCTGAGGATATATTCTTTTTTGCTGGCCGAGGCAAAGGTCTTGCCGCCCGCCGCGTAGATACGGATAATGTCCTCAGGTGATAAGATTTCCGCCAAATCATTGTAAAAGCCCGTGATAACCTCAGGCGTTTTAGATGAAAGCGTATTGAGTATGTCGTTGATTTCATTATTTACCTTATCGGTAATGATAATCACTCTCGGCTCAATACAGCTGTCGTCGATTTTGATTTCTACCTGCATTGTGGTTTCCTCCTTTTCTGACTAAAGTATATCACACGTAAGGAATCGAATCCACCGTTTTTCAATAAGTGGTCGATTATTGAAGATAAGTGGTTATTGGTAAAAAAACAGAGCCGCCAAACAGGAGATGATCCCACTTGGCGGCATTGTCTTTAGGTATAAATCAACTCTGCATTAACAATCTCCGTTGCACGGTTACGGATATTGTTCATTTGCCGTACCCACAGCATTTGATTTTCTGCTTTGAGCTGTTCGGTTACACCTTCCTTTTCGGAAAGTTGGTTTACCAACCGAAAGAACATCTCCTCTGCCTGTTTGTCAATGTCAGCGAGGTAGGCGGTGAGCTTGCAGCTTGTCAGCAGATTGGTATAGCGGATTTTGTGTTGGTGCTTGATGTACCGCAAATGCCGTTTGCCCCATATACCGATTTCAACCTCTGGCTGTTCAGGGAGCGTCAGGCAGGGCAGATAATAATCGCCTTGCAGCTCGTAGTGAATACCTGTTTTCTTGTCGTAAATTCTCTTTTCCATTGTTCATCAACCTTTCATAATAATATATTAGCGTGCATCACGCTGTTTTGACTTTTTGAAACCTCTCGCCTGCTCGATAATTTCATCGAGTTTGCGCTTTCCGAAGACCTTCTCCAACAAGCGATAGGCTTTGTTCTGCTCACGGAGCATACCGTTGACCTCTTTGAGTTTGGAGTTTTCAAATTTCAGATAATCGTTCTCACGGTGCAATCTGCCGTTCAGATTATTGATACGGTGGTAATTCTCCCAACCCTGATAGCTTCTGGCGAGGACTGTTCTGACAAGGTTTTTCAGTCGCCGGATTAACGGTTCTACAAACTTTTTCTTGTAACTCTTTGCCGACATCAAGCCCTGCGGCTCAGGGAGTTGCAGCTGTGGATCTTCGTCAAGCTGTTTTTCGACGTCGCCGAGAAGCTCCTGCGCTTCCTCGATTTTCTCAACCGTCGCTTTCAGCCCCTTGACCTCAAGCTGTTTTTCCTCGATTTCCCTGTCAAGCTCGGCAACCTCTTTGGCTCGCTCCTGCTTTTTGTAATCAAGGACGGACAGGTGTTGCTCGTGAGTGCCCTTCTGCTCCCATTCAATGCCGTACCGCTCCATAATCTGAGCGAGGACTTTCTTTTCGGAAAGTATCCAGCGATTCAGCTCGTTGTCGCT
>DEKP01000026.1:49696-52669 GCA_002353935.1 Ruminococcaceae bacterium UBA2719
CCCTCGCCTTTGAAGCCCATATTGAGCATTGCCTGTTTTAGCGACACTCGTGTTTCCAAACCTCGTTTGCTGTCGGTGGTGAACGGTACAAAATCTATATGGATATGCGGCGTTGCTTCGTCCATATGAAGGTGAGCAGAGAACACTCTCAGGTAAGGATTACGTTCTTGGAAGCCCCGATAGTATTCGTCGAGGACTGTCCTCGCAAGCTCAGCGTGCTCTCCTGTCGCTGACATATCTTCCTTGTTGCCTATTTGGAAGATGATTTCGTGGAACAGCTTTTCCTGTTTACCGGACTCGATATGCTTATAGTAATCGGGAATTTTTCTGTCCTTGCGTTTCTGTTTATCGTTGTACTGTTCCAGAGCTTCATCAAACATTTCGTGATACACTTTCTTGATTGGCTCGTTGCAGTAATCTATATTTAAATGGGTACGCTCACTGTCCACATTCTCCGCTGTGAAGGCACGGCTATTGTGCGTGACAGAGCCTTTACCCACCATTGCGCTGATCGTTCTTTTCATTTATCTACCTCAAATCTATATAAAAATATTGTTATCTCACTGATTTATCTCTAACTCAGGTTCTGTTACTCTTGCCAAGAGTAACGCAAAAGCACTTTTGACAGCAGAGCTATCAAAAATGCAACCTGCGAGCAGGTTTTGCGCTCTCCGAGGGGCAAGGGCAGCCCTTTGAAAAGGGCTCCCTGCACCCAGCGGAAACTTTTGTATTGTCACTTCCCGAAAAGGAACATTGCAAGATTGCAGGTATCTATACTGCTGCAATGTTGCAACCTTGACTATGCGGCAAGCTGCCAATACCACTTCGAGCCTATCTTGATTGATTGAACATCCAAACTCTTTTTCACCGTGTCGAGTATCCGCTTGGAGATACCCATACTCTCAGCTTTTTGTTGAATGACCTGCTGCGGACACTTTCCCTCAGCAAGACAATCGGTAATCAGGCTCTCAGCCATTTCCGATTTTTTCTGTCGGCTGAAGCCGCTGAGTAAATCGTCAATGGAAATGTCATAGTGACCGATCCAGTGAAAACCCGTCTCCTTGTTCAGTTCAAAGGCTATCGGCTCACCTTCGGGAGCGAGCGAAGATTTCTGGTGTGCCATTACTCGTGTTTCGGGGCTGTCCTTCACTCTGCCGACAACCAACACACTTCTTGCCGTTGCTTGAAAATCCACAGAGCCAAGTCCACGGTAGTTCGCTTTTGTTCCTTGCATTTTATTCAAATGCCCGACAAGGATAATCGCACACTTGTATTTCTCGGCGATGCGCCCCAGCTGTGAAAGAATGCTCCGCACTTCGTTAGCACGATTCATATCGACCTTTTCTCCGAGATACGCCTGCATAGGATCGAGGATAATCATTCTTGCGCCTGTTTCTTGAATTGCCTGCTCCACTCTTGTGTCGAGCATTGTCAAGGGGACTTCCGATTCATCGATGACCTTAATCCGAGTACAGTCGGCGTTACCTGATAGCAAACGAGGTTTTATCGTATCTCCCAAGCCGTCCTCAGCGGTCTGGTAGATGATACTGATCGGCTCACGCTCGGTGTCGTCACAGGGAAGCTTATCTCCCCGTGACAACAATGCCGCAAGCTGTAAAATCAGTGTGGTTTTACCTTCGCCCGGGTCGCCGTGTATGATAGTGAGCTTTCCGAAAGGAATGTACGGATACCACAGCCATTCGATTTCCTCGATGGCTACCTCGTCCATTCCGATGATTTTTAATTCTGCCATTTACATATACCTCCTGTAATTTTTACAAATCTATTGAATTTACAGAAGGAATCGGGTATAATACAGTTGTTAGGTATGAGTGGCTGTCCTGCTTCTGCGCCAACAGAAGCGTTAGGGACAGTCATTTCTTTTATCCGCATATACCATCCTCCTTCATTCCATTGAGCGTAACTGTGATAAGCTCAATATTGTCAAGCAGTTCATCACGAATATTGCCGCCCGCCTCAATGCGTTTCAGCTCCTCCAAGACTAAGGCAAGCTGCATTTTCAGCGCCTTATATACCCTCGGATTGCCCTGTACCACAATGTCACGATTCATACATTTGCGGTAACAATACTCCTGCTTAGGCAAGCCTGAGAGAGCGACGGCAGTGTTGATCTGCTCGTTTTCCTCGGGTGATACCCGAAACCCTACTGTGATGTTTCGCCAACGGTTGTGTTCATCTCTGTTTTTAGCTGACATTTTTGAAATCCATCCTTTCCTGATCTAATCGTTGTACCATTTCCGTCTGCCTTGATGGAAACAGATGGGCGTATCTCAACGTAATCTCGATACTCTCGTGACCGAGCCTGTCCGCAATCGCTACGGGAGTAAAACCCATATCAATCAAAAGTGAAACGTGGCTGTGACGTAAATCGTGAATTCTGATGCGCTTTACACCTGCTGCCTTTGATCCTCTGTCCATCTCGTGATGAAGATAGCTTTTGTTAAGTGGAAAAACACGATCTTTCTTTTTCAGACCATAAATCGTACTGAAGTAATCCTGCATTTCCTCGCACAAAAACTTCGGCATTTTGATGACACGGTTGCTCTTTTTTGTTTTCGGTGTAGTAATAACATCCTCGCCGTGTAAACGCTGATAGGATTTGTTAATCCGCACCGTACTGTTGTTGAAATCAAAATCCGCAGCCGTCAAAGCTAAAAGCTCGCCCTCTCGAATACCACACCAATACAGCATTTCAAAAGCGTAGTAAGAAACAGGCTTGTCCATCATTTCCTCGGCAAAGCGTTTGTATTCGTCATTTGTCCAGAAGTTGATGTTTGCACCGTCCTTGTCGCCCATACTGCCCGCTTTGGCGGCAGGATTGGAACGCAAGTCATAATGCTTAACAGCGTGATTGAAAATAGCGCTGAGCTGATTATGGACGGTCTTTAGATAAGTCTGCGAATACGGTTGCCGTTTTTCGTTGCGGTAGGCAAGAAGCTCATTTTGCCAAGC
>DEKP01000026.1:52740-68898 GCA_002353935.1 Ruminococcaceae bacterium UBA2719
AGGATTTTGGTTTTGATGATATGCTCCTTAGTCAGCCAAGTGTTTTCTTTCAGGCGTGGGCGTATATCCTTTTCATAAAGCTGTGTAAAGGCTTCAAAGGACATATCCATATCAGCGGCGTTCTGCTGCTGAAAGGTACGCTCCCATTCCTGCGCTTCACGCTTGGTGGAAAAACCTCGCTTGCATTTCTGCTTGCGCTCGCCTTTCCAATTCATATATCGAGCCATCACATACCAAGTGTTATTGCTCTCGTTCTTAAATACAGGCATTTGTTAAATCCTCCTTTCCGACTCCGTAGAGCCTTTCGTTAAAGTATTGTCTGTTTACTCTTCCTGAGATAGTGACGAAGCCCTTTGCTTTCAGCTCGTCGTTAAGCTGCTTAATGATTTTGTAAGCATACGAAACCGATACATCAAGCTCGGTGGCTACCTCCTCTACTCTCATAAATTTATTCTCCATAGCATTTGTCCTTTCTTTATGATTTTTGATATATGGATGTAAATAAACGCAGAGTTGTGCCGTTCTACCCGCACGTCGTTCCTGCCCCCTTGTTGTCAGGAGCGTTATCTCGCTCGCTCTTACTTACGCAAGAGGTCTTGGCGGAGTATCCCGTGCAGACGGTCATTCAGTTGTATATAAATATAGCAGGTAACGCTATAAGTTTAGTATAATACACAAATATGTTTATGTCAAGTGGTTTTGAAGAAAATAATTAAACTTTTTTATTTACATTGCTCTTGACGACATTAAACTTATATGCTATTATAATTACAAGAAAATTCGACAAGGAGTGAGAATAATGGCTATTGGCGAAAGAATCCGCTTTATCCGTAATCTCAGAGGAATGACACAGAAATACTTAGGTATAATGGCAGGCTTGCCTGAAAGAACTGCCGACATCCGTATGGCGCAGTACGAAGCAGGAACAAGAACGCCGAAAGAAGATTTAACTAAGGCTTTGGCTCACGCTTTAGATGTATCGCCCGACGCTTTGACCGTACCCGACATTGATTCCTATATCGGTTTAATGCACACGCTGTTTGCCTTAGAGGATATATACGGTCTGACGATTGAAAACAGGGACGGCGAAATCATTATGCGTATTGATCCGTTCAAGAGCAGAGAAGCCAGAAATCTTTTAGATGATCTCCCCGGTTGGTGCGCAGAGCGTGAGAAATACCGCAAGGGCGAAATCAGCAAGGACGATTATGATAAGTGGCGTTATAACTACCCGAAGTATGACACCTCAAAGCGTTGGGTAAAGGTGCCGTCTAAAGAGCTAAGCGACGCTTTGATTGAGGGATTGAATAAAAAGTAAGATATAGATAAATTGGATTTTCGGAGATATATAAATGATTGGTGATATTGTTACAGTAACAGTTGATAGACCTCTTGGAAGCTATCATCCAAATCACAAAGATATTTATTATCCAGTTAATTATGGATATGTCAAAGGAGTTATTGCGCCTGACGGCGAGGAACAGGATGCATATATTCTCGGTGTAAATCAAGCAATTGAAGAATTCACAGGTAAGATTATTGCAATCATTCATCGAATAAATGATATCGAGGATAAGTGGGTAGTTTGTCCAGTTGACTGTACGTTTACAAAAGAAGAAATATTTGAACAAGTGAACTTTCAAGAACAATACTTCCAAATTGAAATAATCTTATAGATTCTGATTTGTTTTTGAAATCATAACAAAAGCCCTTAGCTGCATTTGTACTCAGCTAAGGGCTTCATCATATGGATTTTTACAGTCACAATCGAAAGAATGATTATTCCTTTACCCCACAACCACCTGATACATAGAATAATTGCGGCAATAGAGACTGTTATCAAATTGTTATCAAAAGCAACGCAAAAGGCTCGTAACCCCGCATAAATACTGGGTTTTCGGCGTTTTACATATCACTCCCACTCAATATATAAAATTTATAAATTTTCACCTTTTCATTTAAAGGTAAAAACTCCCCTGTACAAACACATATGCATACAGGGGAGTTTTATATTCTAACATTTTATTCTGCATTAGATGCCGGCGGCTCCTCTTGAGACGGAGTAGGCTCCGGTTCGGGCTCAGGCTCCGGTTCGGGCTCCGGATCCGGCTTAGATTCAGGTTTAGCTTCCTCCGGCTTTGAAGACGAAGACGAATCAGAAGATGAAAACGATGAGCTCGAAGATCTGCTTGAGCTTGAACCTCCTGACGAAGACGACGAACTGCTACTCGATGAGCTCGACGGCTCAGAAGTATAGTAAGTAGAATTCGGAAGTTGTTCGGTCTTTACCTCTTTATCATCTAAATAAAAAGTTCTTGAGGTTTCTGCCCGAAATCCATTTGAAAAATAAGAAGTAACAGATGATGAAACTTTTATCTCGTCGAATTCATCATTTGGCAACCCATACATATCACAATGCAAAACAGAGCCCTTCATATAGCACTTCATAAACAACTGATAGTCAAAGGGGTTTTTCATCTTAAGGTCAATATTACCGTAATCTACGGTTGCGTCTCTGCCTGCGTCAGCATAACTCGATTTATAATAATGACAGCTTCTCTCCACAACATCCATACCACATAACAGTGCTGCATTATATATCGTTGTGCTCGACTGACAAATGCCTCCGCCAACGCCTGTGGTATGCTTGCCTTCTACAATAACTCCCGCTTCTTTATAACCGTTAGAAGTCAGGTTAGAATCTCCCGTGCAGTCATTGAAGGACCATGTTTCTCCGGGGTTTATTATAGAATTATTACAAGCAGCTAAGGATACCTCCATATTGGTGTTACCGTTTGAGTTGTTTGTGGAAGTTGTTGTAAATGATGAAAGCTTCTTAATGTTTTTTTGCAAATATTCTTTTGTATATTTAGGCTGCACATCGTCTGTATCTACATCCAACTCACCTGATACTTTGCCGCCTTTGACAAAATCTTTAAGTTGTTTTTCGAATTCATCCTGCTTAACAGATACTCCTACAACCTCGTCTTTATATGTAAACATATCATCCTTAGATGAGTCAAAGCTTTCTACCTCGGCGTTTTGTGCTTTTGATTCAACTTCATCAACTACCTTTTTGATTGCATTGTCGCAGCCGTTTTCATCAAGAATCAACTCGATCTCATATTTTTGCTCTGAGGACTTAAAGCCACGCTCCTGAGAATATTCGAGTGCCTCCTTTAGTACTTCATCCGTAGTATATGTATAAGAAAAATCATCCTTTGTAAGGCTTACGGTTTTGTCAGCGGATTTTGCATCAATTTTTATTTTATCCGCCAAAGCGTTTTCGGTATCTTTGAGCGCTTCTTTTGCTTCATCAAGCGTCATGCCGGCTAGACATATGTCGTTGACATAAACATTCTTTGCCATCTTTGAGCTGCTTGAGAAAAAGAAGTACCAGCACGCACCCGCCAAAAGTACAAGAATAACAACCCCTGTAATAATCAATGTAATAATAAGACCGACTTTCTTTTTCTTTTTTGGCTTTGCCATAGAGCCGTTCTCGTTTATAACAACAAAGTCATCGTGATTTTTGTCGTTTATATCTACTACATCTTCGTTTTTATCTTGAACTGAAGCCTCGTTTGCTGAATTTGATTTTTCTTCAGTATTATCCCCAATTTGTGGGTTTCTGCTTTTTTTTGCTTCTTCTAAAATGGAGTTTATTTCCATAGTATTTGATATGTTTTTAGAATCTTCTGCCAACTATATCGCCCCCAATTTCCCACTGTTAGTATATAATAACTTACAATTATTAATTTAATAATCTCCTACAGAATAAAAGAAAGAAAATATGTTGGAATTTTTGCTATATTTTTTCAATAATTATATATATCTTTAAAATCATAATCTTTTATGTTGAACAAAACAACAAAATATACTATAATTATTTAAAACTTATCCGTTTGTGAAGGTATATTATGAAAGTATTGATTTTATCCGCGTCAACAGGAGGCGGTCATAACCGCGCAGCTGCTGCATTAAAAGAATATATTATAAATCAAAACAGCGATAACTCCGTTCAAATTATCGATGCTTTGGAGCAATGCTCAAAACTGCTTAGCCGCACGGTTACAAAGGGCTACAAAATGCTTGCTATGAACGCACCGGAATTATACGGCACCTTTTACAAAAGTGCAGACAAGGATTCGCCTATAGGAGATTTAGTCACTACCGTCAACAGCCAGTTTTGTAAAAAACTTTTGCCGCTGATTAAAAATCAAAATATTGATATTGTTATATGCTGTCATCCGTTTGCCTCTGCTATGATGTCTAATCTAAAGGAAAAATATAATATTGATATTCCGGTTATCGCCATCATAACTGATTTTATGCCGCATAAAGCCTATATAGGCGACAATATCAACGCATTTATCTGTGCAAGCGAGAGCACAGCAAAACAGCTAATCGAAAAATATAAGGTTAAAAAAGAGCGGGTCTACGACTATGGTATACCAATCTTTGAGCGTTTTTATAATCACGATTATAAACTCAATAAAGATATGAATAAAACAGTAGCAAAAGACCTTGGCTTTGATGAAAACAAGCGCACTATTCTGATAATGGCAGGTTCTTTCGGTGTTACCGATATCTTAAAAATTTATGATCACCTTGTAGATATAGACTATGATTATCAAATTATAGTTATAACCGGAAAGAATAAAAAACTTTATGACGCGTTCGAAAAAATGCTCAACCGCGATATCTCTGAATTTGAAACACAAGAGGCTCCGGAATGGATTGAGCAGTTATCAGACGACAACATCATCAAATTGATATATGATCAAAACGAACATTTTATACAAAATATCGTTAAGAAATTTCGCCGTTCTACTAATAAAACAAAACCGACAAAGCTGTTCTACTTTGTTGATAATGTAGAAGATTATATGCATCTTTGTGATATCATAATTACAAAGCCCGGCGGTCTTACCACCAGTGAAAGTTTAGCCTGTGAGTTACCTATGGCTATTTTTCAGGCTTTTCCGGGGCAAGAGGCTCAAAACGCTGATTTTTTAATCAAAAATAATATGGCTATTATGTTAAAAAAGGGCGAGGAGGGCGCAAACCAGATTGAAGAACTTCTTAAAGACCGTCAAAAGCTTGATGAGATGAAAGAAAACTGTAAAAAGCACGCACGTAAAAATTCCTGTGAAAAAATCTATTCTCTAATGCTAAAGCTTTTGGATAAATAAAAAACTAAACATTTTCTATAACCTTAAACGCTATCGCCGTAATGTCGTCATCATGACCGTCATTGCGGCGTTTTGTCGCCTCTTCAACAATATAAGACGACAACTCCTGAGCGCTTCCCTCCCTAAAGGAAAGAATGGCTTTTTCGATCCATGTATCGTTATCTACAACAGCTCCGTCCGACACCATAACTATAAAATCATCTTCTGATAAGGTTATCGCTTCTTTAGAGAATTTTGCCTCGTTTAAAATTCCAATCGGTAAAGACGGCATGTCCTTTTTGATTATTTTCGAATTTTTCTTGATATATGTTGTACATGCACCTGCCTTCATCAGCTCTGCTTTACCTGTAAACAAGTTAAAATCAAGAACATCCAAGGTTGCCATAGACTCATCCTCGCTTTTTATCATCAGCGAAGAATTCACTACCGAAAGAGCGCAATCGTACGAAAGCCCCGCCTTGCACAGCTTTGACATTATGCTAACCGCCATGTTAGAATCTACCGCTGCTCTGCCGCCTGTTCCCATTCCATCCGAAATAATCGCAACTGTACTGCCCGAGCCATTGTTAAAATAATTTATACAGTCGCCGCATAAATCTCCGTTTCTGTAAGTATGCTGCGACGATCCTATCTGTAAATCGTATATCGGATGCTCACAAAGAGTTATGCGCGCTCTGTCTTCAACAAAACTTATTGTCGGAGACTCAAAATATCGTCCGCAGGCTTTTGAAACTTCTTTTGTGATTTCGCTTTTTGATATAGCAGTTTTCTTGCCGATCACAAGTTCTATTTCTACAACCGCTCCTCCTGTTACGGTTTTTTTGCAAGAACAATCAACTACCACTAGCCCCAAACTCTTTAAAGCCTCTGATACCCTTGAAGCGGCGTTTGTATCAAAGCTGTTATAATCCTCAAATTCTTCGGCTAAATCCTGTAAAATATCAGATAATCCTGCAAATTGACCGGCAACAACAGAGCGTATTTGGGTTATCCTGCGCTTTGCAGATTCATATGACAGATAATCTTTGTAACTTTCGTTTATGCTGTATGCCAGCTCGCCGGTTTTACAGCAATGCTTCAAAAAATTATCTTCAATATCTTTATCTTTAACAAAGCCTTTTTCTTTTAAAATATTGCTTAACCTGTAGAAATCATCTGTCGTAAGGTCTTTCTGCTTGTCCCAGCAAAATACGCGCAAGCCACACTTTGCACAAGTCTTTTCGCTCGCCTTTTCATACACCCATATAATATCAGGGTTATATATTCTCGTTAGTCTGTCAGAAACCTGGTTAACACAGGTAGAAACATTTTCAATCGCTTTTGAACAGTGTGACAAGCGTGTTATAACATTGCGCTTTATCGCGTTTTCGTCTTCAAATTTAGAATCATCAGAAAAAATTGAAGATACATAATTGCCTATATTCTTTGGTATAAGCATGAATATAAGAGAGGCTGCTGCGGTTTCTATTATGGTATTAAACACAATAGAGTTGTCATATGCAGAAAAAGCCATTATAGTGTTACATATTAACACGCTTATACAAACAGCTATTTTAGATAAAGAGGAAAACAATCCCCCTATAAGCCCCGACAACGAATATGCCGCACTTAAAAACAAAAGATCGCTGTCAGCGAGTGAGAATACTATTCCCGTAGCTATACCCGCAATGCTTCCTCCTGAAACGGACGTATACTTTGCAGCGAATAATATGATCAACACCGCCAGTATTCTTCCAACCGAAATATTTCCTACAGTGAGCGCAGAAAACGACAACAACAGTATACATCCCGACATAACAAGACAAGCTAGTTCCTGCCATGAAAACGAGGTAATGCCTCTAAATGAGTAACTAAGCTTTACCGTTCTGCTCATAAAATACGCTCCGCCTGCGGACAATATCGCTTCTATAAAGCAAGAGCTTATTTCGCTCACAGTACTTTGAGATGTAAACGTCAGCGCCAGTCCTGTTGCAAAAACCGGAATAAACGCAACAATGCTTGAAAAAAATCTGCTGTTTGATATACGTTTAATCTCATTGAGCACCCAGCGTATAGCGGCTATTGAAATTATAATAGCTATATATCTAAACGAATTTATAGGCGATAAAAGCAGATATCCGAGCGCTACGCTCAACAATGACGCCGGCATATATACAAAAGGTACCGAAGCTATAAACGACGCGCCAAACGGAGACATTTCTCCAAGCATTGCTCCGTGGGAAATGAGCAGTCCTAGTACAAAATATATTATATGAATAACTACCTCTCGGGCAACGGTCGTATCTTTTTCCACTCGTCTCTTGGTGTTTTCCATTACACTCATTTTTAACATCCTTTGTTTTCTGTTTTACATAACTCTGAAAAAATTCCACCGGATTTTTCAGTAAGGTAATTATATTACTAAAACACCATCTGTTTTGTCATTGTTTGTTTGCTTTTTTTGATAACCTTTTATTCCTTTTTGTTATAAAATGTAAAGAAACATCCAAGATAATTATATTAATGCCGGCTTTGCCGATAAGTTTTTTAATATGAATACTGTTGTTAGAATCTATAATAATAGAACTGTATAATTTTAATACTTTACATTTAACTGCTTAAATTTTATAATATTATATTAGGGTATTTAAATTACAAAATTCAGACAGGAAATTGTTATGAAAAGATTTATAATATTAATTTTGGCTGCCGCCTTGTTATTTTCGTCTTGTGCCTCTGGCAAAAAAGCCAGTCAGCCTGACTATAAAAAAATAGACAAAATAAACCACTATGCAGTTGAGCCGGATAAAGCAGCCGCAATGGATGAAAATGATCAAAAATATTTTCACAAGCTCGTCGACGCAATGCTTGACTATAAAGATTCGGTAAAACTTAACAGCAATAACAATAAAAACAATCTTTACCTTAATGCGTTAAAACAAAGCCCGTATTACTTTTTGGTTAAAGATTATACGATTTCTGATCGCTATTTAAAATTTACTTATAATTATACGAAAGAAGAACACAAAGATATTATAAAATATATGGACGAGCAGTTCTTGGATATCATAAATTGTGATGCTGAAATGGACGATAACAGTCTTGATACTATTCTGAAAATATACGGCTGTGTAGCCAAAAGCTTTGAATATGATCATGACAGAACCGAGGATTTTCAGCTTGATATGCCGATTTTTACTTATCCGTCGGATGAGGTGTACAACACCTTTCAAAGCAAAAAAGGCGTTTGTTTCTCTTTTGCTTACATCTTAAATTATTCTTTGCTCCAGGCAGGGATCGAAAGCTTTTGCATACACGGCAACTGCCACGCCCACAACCAAGCTCATATGTGGAACATTTTTAAATATGACGGAGAATATTTTAACTGTGATGTAGTATGGGACAGAGGCGAAGAAAAAGAATATGCAAAATTATATCACTTTGGCAAAACCGACGCAGAGCGCACAAGCGATACACTGACTTCTATAAATTTTGCAGCCACTCATTATCCGCCTTATGCATATATAAAATGTACCGACAAACGATTTTCAATTTTCAGAGGAATAAAGAAATTTTCTTATATCAGCAACCACAAATTTCTTCTTGAAGATTTTGAAAACAATGAAAAAATTTTTGACACCGAAGCTTTTACGCTGGAATAAAAAAGCAGCAATATCATCTAGTTGCCATACCAAAACCTGCCTTAATAAAACACAAATTTGAATCTACACTTTTGAGGACAGCTAAATCAAAACAAAACATTTTTCTATAAATAAAAAAGCGTTGTTACCGAGTCTTGCATACAGCAAAAACTTTGTAATAACGCTTTGTATTTTTATTAAGCTTTTTAATAATTAACAGAAAAATATCAATTAGCCTTTTACAGCCTCATATACTGCAACAGCACAGGCAACTGTAGCGCCTACCATCGGGTTGTTTCCCATACCGATAAGACCCATCATCTCAACGTGAGCGGGAACAGAAGACGATCCGGCAAACTGAGCGTCACCGTGCATTCTGCCCATTGAGTCCGTAAGACCGTAAGAAGCAGGACCAGCACCCATATTATCAGGATGAAGCGTTCTTCCCGTGCCGCCGCCTGAAGCAACAGAGAAATATTTTACGCCGTTTTCAATTGCCCATTTCTTATATGTTCCTGCAACAAGATGCTGGAAGCGAGTCGGGTTAGTAGAGTTTCCTGTGATAGAAACACCTACGTTTTCGTGTTGCATAATAGCAACGCCCTCTCTTACATCATCCGCACCGTAACATCTGACTTGAGCTCTCTCTCCGTCTGAAAAAGCCTTTTCGCTGACAATTTTTAACTCGCTTGTAAAGTAATCAAACTCAGTTTCAACAAAGGTGAAGCCGTTGATTCTCGATATAATATAAGCGGCGTCTTTGCCAAGACCGTTTAAGATAACTCTAAGAGGCTCTTTTCTGGCTTTGTTAGCGTTACGAGCAATACCAATAGCGCCTTCAGCAGCAGCAAAAGACTCGTGACCTGCTAAAAATGCAAAACACTTTGTCTCGTCTCTGAGCAGCATAGCCCCCAAGTTTCCGTGGCCTAAACCAACCTGTCTTTGTTCTGCAACAGAGCCCGGTATACAAAAAGCTTCAAGCCCTTCTCCTATGCACTCAGCAGCTTCAGCTGCTGACTTAACTCCTTTTTTAACGCCGATAGCACATCCAAGAGTGTATGCCCAGCCTGCATTTTCAAAGGCGATAGGTTGTACGCCTTTTACAATGTCATAAGGATCAAAACCAAGATCGTTACAAATTTTTCTTGCCTCTTCAAGATTCGCAATACCGTTTTCGGCAAGGCACTTCTCGATTTTAGGCATTCTTCTTTCCATACTTTCAAATACAACTGCCATTATAGTGTCCTCCTTACCGATTATTCTTCACGCGGATCAATATATTTAGCCGCATTATCAAAACGGCCGTATTGACCGATGTTGTTTTTATATGCTTCGTTTGGTTCTACACCGTGACGAATATCCTCGAGCATTTTGCCGAGTTTTACAAATTGATAGCCGATAACTTCGTCGTTTTCATCAAGAGCTGTTTTTAAAACATAGCCCTCTGCCATCTCCATAAAACGAACACCTTTAGCCTTTGTGCTGTACATAGTACCAACCTGAGAACGAAGCCCTTTGCCAAGATCCTCCATCCCGGCACCTACCGGCAGACCGTCTTCCGAGAAAGCTGTTTGAGAACGGCCGTAAGCTAACTGTTCAAAAATATTTCTCATTGCAGTGTTAATTGCGTCGCATACCAAATCGGTATTAAGACACTCAAGCAGAGTTTTTCCCGGCAAAATTTCTGCTGCCATAGCAGCACTGTGCGTCATGCCCGAGCAACCGATAGTCTCAACAAGCGCTTCTTCTACAATACCGTCTTTGACATTGAGTGAAAGCTTGCAGGCACCCTGCTGAGGAGCACACCAACCTATACCGTGCGAAAAACCGGAGATATCCTTTATTTCATAAGATTTTACCCATTTACCCTCTTCGGGAATAGGCGCAGGACCGTGCTTCGGTCCTTTTGCTACCGTACACATATTTTCTACTTCTTTTGAATAGTTCATACGCGTAACTCCTTTCTGTTTTTTGTCTGAGAATACTCATACACAGTTATTATAATCCAAGCTGACAAAATTAGCAAGACATTTTAAAACATTATTATAATTTACTTGTAACGTTACAATAGATGTGAAACTGAAGGGATAGAAAAAAGCGATTGAGTTTGTTAGAATTAAGTTACCACACACAAAACTAACAAAAGGAGCTCAACCGCCATGGCTATTATAACACAAACCAAACGGTATTTGCCACATGAAATATCAACAAAAGTCAGTCAGTTAAATTATACAGGTTAACCAAAGATATTTCCTTTGTGTGTCGGCGGTACCATATCTCAAAAGCGTCACTCATGCGCTGGAACAAGCAATATGATGGTACAAGAGAGTCTCTGTTACCGAAATCGCACAGACCATATACCGTACATCCAAATGCTCACACAGCAGAGGAGTTGCGCTGGATCATTAACCTTCATAGACGCAATCCCAACATTTCCGTGTGTGAAATGTACTCTAAATTGCGAGAACAACACGCTTACAGCAGACATCCCGGCTCGCTATACCGTATCTTCGTAAAACTCGGCTATCGTAAAAAGGTAGAGTCAACGAAGAATAAATCTAAGCATAGTGGGAAGTATGACACCCCAACGCAGTTAGGAGTCAAATGGCAGATGGATGTTAAGCATGTGCCAACTACCTGTTATACAGGCGCATATGAGGAAAAATTCTATCAGTACACCATGATCGACGAAGCAAGCAGAGAACGATTTATTTATCCTTACAAAGAGCAAAACAGCTATTCCACATTAGACTTTGTGAAGCGTGCCATTATTTACTTTGGCTATACTCCGAAGGTCATACAAACAGACAACGGTCCGGAATTTACGCATATAACCAAAACGAAACGGATACATCCACTGGATGTATTGTGTAAGGAACTGCATATTACGCACAAACTGATTCGACCTAAGACCCCTTGGCATAACGGGAAAGTCGAAAGAAGCCACAGAAACGATCAGGAGAGATTCTACAATTATTTGAGTTTCTATTCTTATGAGGATCTGCTGATACAGATGAAACGTTACTTACGCCGATCTAACCGTATCCTCATGTCGGTACTCGAGTGAAAATCTCCCATACAAAAGCGGCATGAATTAGAAGCTGCTCGCGTGCTCTGACTCCGGTCGGGCTACGCCCTCCCTCCGTCAAAGCACGCAGCAACCTAATTCTAACAACTCACTTTTCTGGTCTCACATCATTGACAAATGTACAGTTCTCTGAAAAAACTTAATAACATTGTAGGTTTACAATAGATGCGTTACGGTTAATAAAAAAGAATAGCAAATAGGAAGAACCTGTGTTACAGTTAGTTTGCTAAAAAGGCTGTAGAAATAATTTTTCGACAACAACAAAACAAAAAGAAAAACAACTGAAATATTTACTCAACAAAAGCTTTTAAAGCTACTTGAATATCTTGAAACAAAGTGCAACAAGGGTACAGCCGATTTTCATATCACTGATTTAAGCAATTATAGGTGATTTTAAAGGCAATAAACAACAAATCGCTTTTTTACTCTTTTACAGAAATAGAAAATCCGCACAAGAAAAGTCTTAAAATGGCTTATCTATGCGGATTTTTGTATGGAGCTGATAACCAGATTCGAACTGGTGACCTCGTCCTTACCAAGGACGCGCTCTGCCTGCTGAGCTATACCAGCAACTGCTGCTAGAATATAATATCATATACTTTTAAAAAATTCAATACCTAATTTATGTATAAAAACAATCTAAACAGAAATACTGAAACAACAATAAAATTTGTCTCAGTATTTCTATATAAGGATTGACAAATTCAAATTAAGGTTTTAGCAAAATAAAAGTATTAATTTGCACTTTATAAGCAAACATTATTAAAAATAAATTGGCTATATTTTAATAGATTTTATTCAACAGGTTCGACTTCGACCAAAGTTTCGGTGGTTACCGGCGCCTGAGTTTCTATAGGAGCCTCTGTCTGTATCGGTGCTTGTGTTTGTATCGGTGCTTGTGTTGCAGGCGGAGCCTGGGTTTCGGGAGCTTTTGTTTCTACCGGTGCCTCGGTTTGTGCCGGAGCTTCGGTTTTTTGTTCTTGTTTTTCTGTAGGAGCTTGCGTTTCTTTTCTTTGGGTTGCAGCGGTTGAAGCTGTGGTTTCGGTCATAGCAGTAGCTTTTTTATCAGGCTTTGATCCTGATTTTATCATAGCAACACATACAACTATTATCAATAAAACAGCACATACTACAGAAATAGTGATTATAAGAGCTTGTTTTTGTTTTTTCTTTTTTTGTTTTAGTCTTTCGTTTTCAAGTCTCTGACGGTTTACAGCTTCTTTATTAAGTTTATCAAATGCAACGGTTTCGTCCTTAGCTTCAAAATTATCTGCATCGGAATAGAAATCATCGCCATAATCGTTTTCTGCACTATCTTCTGTATCCGTTCCTATATCGCTGCTTTTATATTCATTAGAACGGGAATAGATATTATCGTCATCATTTTTAGGTGCAAAATTATTGAGATCCTCTTCTGTATAGAGCTTCGGCGCATCTTCAGACATAGATTTATCGGATGAAATTTCTGCTTTTTTATTGTCATCAGAACCCGAAAAGGTCTCGTTATCAAAATCATTAAATTCTAAATCGTTAAAATTATCAGGCATAATCATTCTCCTAAAATTCAAATTGTTGTTATTATATCACGCAAGTTGAAAAAAGTCTACAAGCCTATATTTTATTGTAATAAATTTTCCAAAATTTGCAAGTTTTATGATAATATGCTATACTTAATATAATAAAATATTTTATAATATTTAAACTTTTTGTCAAAACAAAGCAAAAGGAAGGTAGTGTGTAGAATGGATTTCAATACACTATTTGAATCATTTAAGCAAAAATGTAAAACGATAATACCGTTTATAAAAACCAAAAAAGGAAAATGGCTTGCGCTTTCTTTTGTTGCAGTATTTGTGCTGATGTTTTTTGCGCCGGCGTTTCACGGCCTTGTAGGAACTGCTCTTATTGCCTGTGTAGCGGCTCCGTATCTTATTTTAATTTGGCGTAAATTTGATTGTGAGCATGCGATTGTTCCGGCTGTATTTTTATGCATCCCTATGCTGCTTAATATGCCGATATACCACAATCTGAGTATTGTAACCTGTCTTTTTGTCGCTATAGTTTGTGTATTAATTGCAGCGTTAAATCCAATATTTTCATTCTTTGATAATCTGACAGATATGTTATATATTTATTTGATTACCGGCGCGATATGTGTAGGGATTGTATTTGTGGCTTTGCTTTTCATCTTTTTGGTATCAGTTGCGTGGTGGATAATCTGCCTGGTAGCGTTTTTAGCTGTTATCGCTGTTTTCTTTACCGTTGTATTCTCAACTGCTGCGTACACCGCTACTGACGATAAGCGGCAGAGCAGAAAAAATTATAATAAGAGCTATACTTACCACGCCGAAAGCAAACAGCGAGATAATAAAATTTATGATTTAAGCGAAGACGATTATACAGACGTAAATGATAATTAATAAAAGTAAAAACTCAAAATATTTAAATACTTAAATTGAACTATCAAATTTGTACAGACAGCATAAAAATCACCCTAAGACAGAAGAAACAGAATAATAAGTTTTAAGTAAAAAACTGATGTTGACATTCGATCGGCGTCAGTTTTATTATTGAACAGAAATTATTTAACATAATCCTCACGCAAAATTGCATAGTAAGCAGAGTCGCAGATTCCGGTATTATTAATACCTGCCTGGCGGTGGATACCTTCAAATTTTAAGCTGCATTTTTGCATCACCTTACCCGAATTAGGATTTTTTACATCATGTGTTGCCTGAATGCGGTTTACGTTTTCTTCTTCAAACAAGTATTTTATCACAGCTGAAAAAGCTTCGCTCATGATTCCCTTATGCCAGTATTTGTCGCTCAGACAATAGCCGATAGTTGCCTCGTTTAAAGCTTCATTAAAACTGACAACGTCGATTGCGCCGATTACTTGATTTGTTTCCTTTAAAACGATGCACCAGCGGTAGGTTCTGTCTTTTTGATATTCGCTTATAACAAAATCCAGATAACTTTCTGCCTCTTTAACGCTTTTGTATGTGGGAAAGGTCATATATTTTGTAACTTTATCAGAGGACAAATAGTTGTTAAACATTTCTTCTGCGTCATTTTTATCAAATCTTCTGAGAATCAATCTGTCGGTTTCAATTGTCCGTGTGTTTTTTGTCATAAATATCGTCCTTTTTATTATAAAGTTATTAGATTCCCTCTTTAAGGACTGTATACTATACTGTTAGAGATACTGTGGATCAGTAACGCGTTCTGTGTTATCCAAAAGCCGATGAAGCTCGCGTAGCTTCAAGCGGAGAAAGCAGTTAAAATCACGTACACAAGCCGAGTTAAAACTCACTCGATGTTGTTTTAAAATAATTTAAAATAGTAAAAAAATAGTGTAATAATCAAGGCAACTCAATAAAAAATATTTATTTTAAGCCCTGACTAAAACGGTCAGAGTTTTACTTTTGTAAAAAGCCAAGGGAGCAATTATTTGCAGGAAGAAATCAACCGGTGAACATTGTCTACTGCCGTTTCGGCGGCAAAGCTGTACGGGCGTGTGCCGAAAGCCGCGTTTAGATAACGGAGTGTGCGTCAGCATTTTTGCGATTGATGTCAAGTGCCTGCTTGGCAAGTCGCAATGATTCCTCATACCTGCCCTGCATAAAGGCAAGCCTGGAATCGGAAATAATAACATCAAGATTATCCGCATTGTGAATCATTTTTTCCTCCAATTATCTTTCTGTTAATAATTCGCTATATATCTATATATAATTTTTTTATAAAATCCGCAAAACTATCGGCAACCTTACTCATAGCCAAGTATCCAGTGTCACTATTTTCAATTTCATGATTCATTAAATATATTTTGCCATAATCATTTCCTTTTGATAATAATATTCCAAAAGGATTTCCGAGAGAGTCATCGCCGATAGGAAGCATTTCAGGGGGAATAATTTTATCATTAGTCATTGTTTTATAGATATAAACTATATCATCATAATTATTTGTTTCACTATCATAAAAAACATAAAATTCTCTGATATCCGTTGTATTTTCTTGTTCTACAACAACATCTATATAATCAAAAACCAAATCTTCTGACGGAGTCCCCCCGTTATGTTCTATCATAAAATTCCTATAATCTGCCGGTAATTTCTGCCTTATCTTTTTTTCAAAATTGTCAAGTTGCTGTACTGATAACTTATTTCCACAATCAAACAAATTCATTTAGATCCCCCTAATTATTTATTTCTTTTAATAGAAGCGCCTCCTGTATGCGAAAAGCCTCCAATAG
>DEKP01000021.1:0-1473 GCA_002353935.1 Ruminococcaceae bacterium UBA2719
TTACATATTTTATATTATGATTATATGAAGATTGTAGAGAAAGCGGAAGCAAAATATGAACAGGTTAAAAATTATTATGAATAAAATATTTTTTCCACCAACATCTGTTCTTTTTATAATATTAATTTTTGCAGTAATAGCTGACTTTTGTATTTTCAGTTTTGGTTACACCGGATCGTTTATATCATATTTTGTATACTTGATTTCTGCATATGGATTGGCGCTTATTATATTTAGAGTTATTATTTTTCTAAAAAGGCTTGTGAATTTTTGGGCGACAAAATCAAAGCTTGGACATAGATATCATAATACTATGATGCTTAGGGCGGAAATTTCGATTTTTATAGGTTTTATTTTGAATTTGATTTATTCGCTTTATAAGGCAGTTTCAGGAATTGTTTATCATTCTGTTTGGTTTGGAGCTATTGCTGCTTATTATATAATTTTAACGGTTACAAGATTTATTTTGCTCCAGCATATCGTCAAAAGACAATCAAATAGGAGGGCGGATTTAAAAAAATACAGAATATGCGGATGTTTGCTTTTGGCCTTGACACTTGTGCTTTCTTTTATGGCATATATTATGCTTAAATATCATCTTGCAAGTTATTATCCCGGGCATATTATTTATGCAGCGGCAGGGTATACGCTTTATAACTTTTATATTGCTATCAATAATGTTATTAGATATAGAAAGCTAAATAATATTGTGATTTCGGCAAGTAAATGGATATCGTTTTCAACAGCATTGATTTCTCTGTTTACCATGCAGATCTCAATATTTGCAAGATTTGGAACAGGAGCTAAGAAAGAACAAATTACGAGTATTTTAAGTGCCATATCGGTGTTTACAATAATATTTATAATTTCAATTTTTATGATTGTGAAAAGCTATGCTCCAATTATAAATGAAAGAGAAGGAGTGCGTACTCTGATAAAATAAAAAAGATACTGCAGGTTTTAAAAGCAGCATCTTTTTTGAACTTAAAATAAAAAAACAGTTATCTGTTTTTATTTTTTAATATAAATAGTATCTTTGCCAAAAGAATCTTTAACGTTAAGTTTGTTTCCGTCAATTTCATATTCAAGAACCATAGGGCTTGTATTGCCGGTGTATAAAATACTTAACTGAGTGTCTGTAACCTCATATGTGAATTCCATAGTTGAAGTTCCCAGATCATATACGCCTGTACCGTCTTCGTTAAAAGTGTAGGTGTAACCGCCGCTTTCATATTCCCAACTTCCGAGAATATCGCTGTTACCGGTTTTTTCGGCATTTGAAACAGCAGAATCAGTTTTTGAGTCGGCTGTGCTTGATGCGCTTGATGAAATTGTTGTGCTGTTTTTATCATCTGTACCATTTGTTTTTGATGAACCGCAAGCTGCAAGAGAAACAATCATCAACAAAGCGCATACAACAGCAATGATTTTTGCAAATAAACTTGTTTTCATAAAATTTAACTCCTTTAAATA
>DEKP01000021.1:1505-54545 GCA_002353935.1 Ruminococcaceae bacterium UBA2719
ATAAATAAAGTAAATAAATTATATAATCATATAAAATATATGTCAATGATTTTTAAAAAATTATAAATATTTATAAATATAAATATAAATATAATGATAAAGATAAAAAACATATAAAAAGAAAAAGCTGATTGCCTGCGAGCAGGATTTAGGTCAGCTTTATAGGTTTATTCAAAATTCTTATGTTTGCAATAAATTATCCGTTGCAGCAGGCACCGCCTTCACATTCTTCCTGTATTTTACCAACTATAGGCTCCGGATCGATACCGAGCTTTTTATAATAATCAGCAAGGGCAGCTTTTATAGCCTGTTCAGCAAGAACAGAGCAGTGCACCTTAACAGGCGGAAGACCGTCAAGAGCTTCCATAACCGCTTTGTTAGTAAGTTTTAAAGCTTCGTCAATTGTTTTACCTTTTATTAGCTCTGTAGCCATGCTTGACGTTGCGATAGCAGCTCCACAGCCAAAGGTTTTAAATTTGCAGTCGGTGATTATATTATCATCAACTTTAATATACATTTTCATGATATCACCGCAGCGAGAATTACCTACTTCACCTATACCGTCTGCATTTTCAATTTCACCGACATTGCGTGGGTTGCTGAAATGATCCATAACTTTTTCTGAATATGCCATATTAGTTGTTCCTTTCTTCTTTTTTGATTTTTTCCCAAAGAGGCGACATGTTTCTAAGATATGTCACAATTTCAGGAACTTTTTCTAAAATATAATCAATGTCTTCTTCTGTTGTGTCATCTGAAAAAGACAGTCTCATGCTTCCGTGAGCGATTTCATGAGGCAGACCTATAGAAAGCAGTACATGGCTGGGATCCAGACTTCCCGATGTGCAGGCTGATCCTGATGAAGCGCTGATACCGTTTAAATCCAGTCTGAGCAACAAGCTTTCGCCCTCTATTCCTTCAAAGCACATATTTACGTTTCCCGGCAGACGGTGTAATCTGTCGCCGTTTATGCGCGAACGCTCGATTTTTAACAGCCCGTCTATTAATCGGTCTCTCATTTTTGTCAGCTTTTTTGTTCTTTCTTCCATAGTAGATACAGCAAGATCCAACGCTTTTGCAAGTCCTACAATACCGGCAACGTTTTCGGTTCCTGCGCGCCTTCCGCGTTCCTGAGCTCCGCCATCAATAAATATATCAGGACGAACGCCTTTGCGTATATATAAAGCTCCGCAGCCCTTTGGTCCGTGAAATTTGTGTGCGGACATAGAGAGCATATCTATGTTTTGTTCTTCAACATTAATTGGGACATTACCAATTGCTTGTACTGCATCAGTATGAAAAATAATTTTATTCTCACGACAAATTTCACCGATTTCTTTTATAGGTTGAATTGTACCTATTTCATTGTTAGCGTACATGATTGTAACAAGAGCAGTATTGTCTTTTATAGCGTTTTTGATGTCTTCTGGTTTAACGATACCGTTTTCATAAACATCAACATATGTTACTTCAAAGCCTTCTCTTTCAAGCGCCTTGCAGGTGTGCAGTACGGCATGATGTTCAAATTTTGAGGTTATAATATGATTTTTACCTCTTTTTTTGAGAGCACGGCATAAGCCTTTAATAGCCCAGTTGTCAGATTCGCTACCGCCTGATGTGAAATATATTTCATTAGAGTTTTTGGCGCCTATCAAAGACGCTACTTTTTCTCGTGCTTTATCAACTGCTTCTCTGGCGTCTGATCCTATTTTATACAGACTGGATGGATTGCCGTAAACTGTAGTTAAATAGGGCATCATTTCTTTTAAAACCATCGGAGAAAGGGCAGTTGTTGCAGCGTTGTCTGCATATATTTTTCTCATAACAATTCCTCCGTATTTATATATTTTGCGAGGCTTTTACAGCCAGTTTATCGCATCTTTCATTTTCAGGGTGACCGTCATGGCCTTTTACCCATATAGCATTTACGTTATGGTATTCGCACAGCTTTAAAAGTTCTTCCCATAGCTCGGGATTAAGCGCTTTTTCTCTTTTGTTGCGCATCCATCCGTTTGCTTTCCATTTTTCGGCCCAACCAAGCTTTAACGCATTACAAACATACTGAGAATCAGAGTAAAGATCAACTTCACATCGTTCTTTTAACATTTTTAACGCGCTGATAACAGCCATAAGCTCCATTCTGTTATTGGTTGTTTGCTTTTCAGCACCGGAGATTTCTTTTTCATGTCCGTTGTATCTGAGTATAGCTCCCCAGCCGCCGGGTCCGGGATTGCCCGAACAGGCACCGTCAGTGTAGATTGTTACCTGAGATAATCCCGCCATCAGTTTCCCTGCATCTTACGNNAGCGCCGTCCGTAAAAACCTCTACTTTTTTCAAGCGAATTCTCCTAACTTCTATAATGCCAAACCTAATTATAACACATAAACTTCCATTTGCAAGCCGTTGTTGAGTAAAATTTTTATATTCGTCTATAATTTTAATATAGTCAGAAGCGTTATATATAACCAAAATTTAATATAATTTTAATAAAATATCGTAAAAGTTATTTTTTCTTTTACTTGACCTTATTTGTTATTTAAGGTAAAATATACCATGTGTAACTATAATAGAGCATGATTTGTATTTTTTGATTGTTGTTATTTTATAGATAGATTTTTATTTTAACCGATGTTTAATAAAAATATTTTATGCCGCTTTGAACGTATATAAAGCGAGCTGATATATACATATTCACAACTGAATATTTTGCGACGAAGAGGAATTTGTCGTTTTTTAGATTATGTAATTATATAAGAAAAGGAGGAGTTTTTTTGAGTGACATCAAAAAGAAAAATAATAATTACACTAATTATAATAAATATAATAAAAGAGATAAAAAGTCGTATTTAAATTCATCAAAGAGCTATAACAAAAAGCAGAGTACGGGTCGTTATAGCAATAAAAAAGCGATAAAGAAAAAGTCTCCTATGCGCATAGCTTTTTTAGGTGGGCTTAATGAAATTGGAAAAAATTTAACGCTTTTTGAATGCGAAAACGATATACTTATACTCGACTGCGGCATGGCATTTCCGGACGGAGATATGCTGGGAGTCGATCTGGTAATACCGGACTTCACCTATATAGAACAGAATAAGGAAAGAATAAAGGGAGTAATCATCACTCATGGACATGAGGACCACATAGGCGGACTTCCTTATCTTTTGAGCAAGATCAATGTTCCTATTTTTGCTACACCGCTGACTATAGGCCTTATCGAGAATAAACTCAAAGAACACAGCCTGGAGCATTCTGTATCGTTAAATCCCGTGAAGTCGGGATACCATATAAAATTAGGCTGCTTTGACGTTGAGCTTATACATGTTAATCACTCTATACCGGATGCTGTAGGAGTAGCCATTCATTCTCCCGCGGGAACAGTAGTTCATACCGGAGACTTTAAGATTGACTGTACTCCTATGTCAGGTGGGATGATAGATTTATCGAGATTTGCACGCCTGGGTGATGATGGTGTTTTAGCGCTTTTAGCCGACAGTACAAATGCTGAACGTTCGGGCTATACTCCGACAGAGCAAACGGTAGCGGAGAGCTTTGATAATCTGTTTAGAAGGGCGATGCACAGCCGTATTATAATAGCTACTTTTGCGTCTAATATCAGCAGAGTTCAGCAGATTATAAACTGTGCTGTTAAATATTCAAGAAAAGTTGCTTTTTCCGGCAGAAGTATGGTCAACTATATGGAAGTGGCCAGAGAGCTGGGTTATTTGGATGTTCCGGATGGAATTATTATTGATATAGACGATTTAAAAAATTATCCGCCTGAGAAAATTGTACTTGCTACAACGGGTTCTCAGGGAGAACCGATGTCTGCTTTATCCCGTATGGCATATTCCGATCATAGAAAGGTTATGGTAGGGGCTGGAGATTTTATTATAATTTCCGCTAATCCTATTCCCGGTAATGAGCGAACTGTGGGTAATGTTGTAGATGAGCTTTTAAAGCGCGGCTGCGAGGTAGTATATGAATCCATGTATGAGGTGCACGTGTCAGGCCACGCCTGCGCTGAAGAGTTGAAGATTATCCAAAGCCTGGTAAAGCCAAAGTACTTTATTCCTGTACACGGCGAGCAGAAGCATTTGAGAAAAAACATGGAAATAGCTTTATCTCTGGGAATGAACAGAAAAAATATTTTTATCGGCGATGTCGGAAGTGTTGTAGAGCTGACTGACGATTACATGAAAGAAGCAGAGAAAGTTCAGGCAGGAAAAGTGTTTGTAGACGGTCTTGGAGTAGGTGATGTAGGGTCTATCGTTTTAAGAGACAGAAAGCATTTGGGTCAGGACGGACTTATGATAATTGTTGCGTCTTTAGACGTTTATGACGGTCACGTTATCAGCGGACCTGATATCGTATCGCGAGGTTTTGTATATGTAAGAGAGAGCGAAGATTTGTTAGAACAGATAAAACAGTTGGCTCTTGATGTTTTAAATAACTGCTGTGACCGCAATATCCATGAATGGGGAATTATCAAAAACCGCATAAAAGATGAAGTTGCAAAGCTTATTTTGCAGAACACCGGCAGAAGTCCCATGATACTTCCGATATTGATGGAAGTATAATACTGACGCTGAATTTTATGGTTTAAGAATTTGTTTTTTAAAAATTTAGTGTTATATAATATATATAAATTAATTTCGTAAAGATTTAAGCGAATGAAAGTTTAGGGGGATTAAGATGAAAGCAATATTATTACAAGACATAAAGTCTTTGGGAAAAAAAGGAGATCTTGTAAACGTATCTGACGGATATGCGCGTAATTTTTTGTTTCCGAAAAATTTAGCGAGAGAAGCCAATGCGCAGGCTATGAATGAATTGAAAAATGCACAGCAATCTAAAAAATATAAAACGGAAACCGAAATTGCGGCAGCTAATAAGGCAAAATCAGAGCTTGAGGGCAGCAAATTTGTAATGCTAGCAAAAACCGGTGCAAACGGAAAACTTTTTGGCAGCATAACTTCAAAGGAAATAAGCGCTGAAATTAAACGTCAAAAAGGTTTAGATATAGACAAACGCAAGATTACGGTAGAGTCGGAAATAAAAACAGTCGGCGAGTATAAGGCTGAAATAAAGTTATATTCCGGAATTATAGCTAATATTACCATTGAGGTTAAAGCAGGTTAATTTGATACTTTAGATAAGGAAATCACTATGGCTGATACAAAAATCACATCCGGATATGACGGGATGAGGCTGCCGTATTCACCCGACGCCGAACAGGCGGTGTTGGGTGCAATTTTGATGGACACTGATTCTATCGGTAAGGTAGCCGAAATTTTACCGTCATCTGATTATTTTTATATATCAACGCACAAAACCATATATTCGGTTATGCTTTCCATGTTTACTCAGGGAAAGGCGATTGATACCGTTACGGTTTTGAACGCATTAAAAACAGAAAACAACTTTGATGATACAAATTCTAAAACATATTTAATGCAGCTTGCGGAAAGTTGTCCCTCTATTTCTAATGTTGAAATTTATGCGGGAATAGTAAGGGATAATTACGATGTGCGTTCGCTTATAGTTGCATCAAGGGAGATAATCGAAGACGCTGCAGATGGAAATATTGAGCCTTCTCTGCTGATTGATTCAGCAGAGCAAAGGATATATGATATTCGACGCGGAAAAAATATCCAGGGCTTGCAGCGCATTGACGAGGTTATGATCCAAACCTTTGACCGTCTTGATATGCTCAATAGAGCAGACGACGCAGTTCGACCTGTTCCAACGGGGCTGGGAGATCTTGACCGCACTATTACGGGACTTAACAGGAGTGACCTAATACTTCTTGCGGCGCGTCCGGGCATGGGAAAAACTTCGTTTGCTTTAAATATAGCTAAAAATGTAGCCTGTAAATCAAAAAAAACCGTTGCGTTTTTCTCACTGGAAATGACAAAAGAGCAGCTTGCTTCCCGTTTACTTTCTACCGAAGCTCTTGTCAGCGGCACAAAACTTAGGACAGGCAAGCTCAACGAGGAAGAATGGCAGCGTATTATAGCGGCAGGCGATATTTTGGGAAAGGCCGAGCTTTATCTTGATGATACGCCCAGCATTACCGTACCTGAAATGAAAAGTAAATTAAGACGTCTGAAGAACGTCGATTTAGTAATAATTGACTATTTACAGCTTATGTCATCCGGCGGCAGAAGAACGGACAACCGTGTGCAGGAAATTTCCGAGATAACAAGAAATTTAAAAATTTTGGCCAAAGAGATTAATGTGCCTGTTATTACCCTATCACAGCTGTCGCGTGCCAGCGAGCAGCGACCGGATCACAGACCGATGTTGTCTGATTTGAGAGATTCGGGATCTATTGAGCAAGATGCAGATATAGTTTTATTTCTGTATCGTGAGGGATATTATGATAAGGACAAGGCAAGCGAAGCCGCAGCGGCTGTCGATCAAAACAGCGGAGAATGTATTGTTGCTAAAAACCGTCACGGCGAGACTACTACTGTAAAACTTCACTGGCAGGGCGAGTTTATGCGATTCTCCGGTGTGGAGGCGAACCGTGAGGGATAGAGTGCAGAGATTTATTGAAGAAAATAATCTCTTAAATATAAATGATAATGTAATTGTAGCTCTTTCAGGCGGAGCCGATTCGGTTACGCTTTTGCACATACTTATTTCTATTAAAGAAAAATACGGACTTTGCATTTACGCAGCTCACCTTAATCATCAGATAAGAGGCGAAGCAGCAGAAAAAGATGAGCGCTTTGTTTATGATTTATGTAAAAAATATAATGTAAAGCTTTTTGTTGAGCGTAAAGATATTCGGGCACTTGCAAAAGAAAGAAAGATAAGTGTCGAGCTTTGCGGAAGAGATGAACGATATCGTTTTTTTGAAAATCTAAGCAAACAACTAAATGCAAAAGTTGCTACAGCGCACACCTTATCTGATAATGCAGAGACTGTATTGTTAAATATTACGCGTGGAGCTTCACTTTCCGGAATATGCGGAATTCCTATTAAGCGCGATTACATTATACGTCCGCTGTTGTGTCTTACACGAGCTCAGATTGAGCTCTACTGTAATGAAAATGCTTTAACATATGTTACCGATAAAACCAACTTTGAAGAGGATTATTCAAGAAATAAAATCCGTTTGTCTGTTATACCAAAGCTTAAAGAAATCAATTCAGGCGTTGAAGAAAATATAGGCAGACTCTCAAGTATGATTCAGCTTAGCGATAAATATTTAGATGATATTTCTAAAAAAGAATTAAACGAGTGTGAAAATGAATATGGTTATTTATGTAACAAGCTGCTAAAAATTGATAAAGCAGTTCGATTTTACGCTATCAAGAATATTTTAAATTCAAGCGGAGCAGATTTTGAATATCGTCACATTTTGTTGATTGATGAGGCTCTCAGATCTCATAAAAGCGTAAATCTTCCGTCTTTTTATCTTGCCGAGTGTTCTCAGGGAACGCTTAGGGTTATTAAAAAAAATTTAGATATGCACGCCGCAGAAGCAGATTTTGAGTGCAAGCTAAATGATTATAGTTATAAAAAATATGTTTTTGGCGAAGAATTAAAAAAAATTAACAAAAAAGACTTAATAAAATATATAAACTGTGATATAATCACAGATACAACTGTAATTCGCCATAAAAAACCAGGAGATACATTTACCTTAAAAGACAGAAATATTACAAAAACACTGAAAAAGCTGTATAATGAAATCAAAATTCCACGTGAGCAGAGAGGTAAATTATTGGTTGTAGCAAACGATTCAACCGTTTTGTGGGCACAAAAAATAGGCGTCTCTATGCAGGGAGAAGTTAAGCCGGGTCATACTAAAAAAGCAGTAAAAATATTAGAGAAAAACAGGGGAGATGTTCAATGAATCAGGATTTGGAGAAGATTTTGATATCTGAAGAACAAATTCAAGAAACAGTAAAACGCTTAGCTAAGCAAATAGATCAAGATTACAAAGATAAGGAATTGCTTTTTGTCGGGCTGTTAAAGGGCAGTGTTGCTTTTATGGCTGATTTATTAAAGCATATAGAAACAAAATGTAAGATTGACTTTATGTGTGTTTCGAGCTATGGCAGCGATACAAAGAGCTCAGGTAGAGTGAATATATTAAAGGATTTGTCTCAGCCGATAGATAACATGAATGTTATAATTGTAGAAGATATTATCGACAGCGGCAACACGCTGGCTTTTATTAAAACATATTTTGCAGCTAAAAACGCTGACTCTGTTAAAATATGTACACTGCTTAACAAGCCCTCAAGACGCGAAATTGAAATCGACGTAGATTACGTAGGTTTTGAGATCGAAGATGAATTTGTAGTAGGATACGGGCTTGACTACGCTGAATATTATAGAAATCTTCCGTATATTGGAGTTTTAAAACCAAGTATATATTCATAATACACAAATAAATATCAATACTAATATAAGGAGTTGAATAGTATTGGACAACAATAATTCAAATACAAACAGGGTAAGAAATCTGCTGATTTACTTAGGTATTCCTATTATTGTAATACTGATTATGTCTTATGTTTTATCTCAGTCGCATCAGGATACAATAACTTATTCTGATGTTTTATCGTATTTTAAAGATAACAGTGTTACAGAATTTACTGTGAAGGGAAGCGGAAAAACTGCAACCCTGTAT
Source organism: Ruminococcaceae bacterium UBA2719 (assembly GCA_002353935.1). GTDB lineage: Bacteria > Bacillota > Clostridia > Oscillospirales > Acutalibacteraceae > Ruminococcoides. Next base: position 10,157 of record DEKP01000021.1, read on the forward strand.
ATGAAGCTTGATGATAAGAATGATGGAAAAAGCATCAAATATAAGCTGCTCGATTATAATATATTTTGGAATGACATACAAGAATATATAAATACTACGGACAATAAGGAAGAATCTAACTCTACGGCCACTGCAAATGAAGCCAGTACAATCAAGCCTATAAAATATGACTTGCAGCCTACGGCTGATAATTCGTTCTGGCTTGATATGATACCAATAGGAATATTGATACTTGCGTTATTCTTCTTCTGGTTCTTTATTATGCGCAGGATGGGCGCAGGCGGCTTAGGCGGAAAAGAGATGAATTTCGGCAAAGCAAAATTCAAAAACAATACAGACGAGAAGAAAAAGACTACTTTTGACGATGTTGCCGGTGCGGATGAAGAAAAAGAAGAACTTGAAGAAATTGTTGAGTTTTTGAAGAGCCCTGAAAAATATAACACCTTGGGTGCAAGAATTCCCAAGGGAGTGTTGCTTGTAGGACCTCCCGGAACAGGTAAAACTTTGCTTGCAAAGGCTGTAGCCGGAGAAGCAGGCGTTCCGTTTTTCTCGATTTCAGGTTCTGATTTTGTTGAGATGTTTGTCGGCGTAGGAGCTTCGCGTGTACGCGATCTTTTTGATACTGCAAAAAAGAATTCTCCTTGTATAGTATTTATAGATGAGATTGACGCTGTCGGAAGACAGCGCGGAACAGGCCTTGGCGGTGGTCACGACGAGAGAGAACAAACCTTGAATCAGCTTCTGGTTGAGATGGATGGTTTTGGCGCTAATGAAGGCGTTATCATGATAGCAGCTACCAACCGACCTGATATTTTGGATCCGGCACTTCTTCGTCCGGGACGTTTTGACCGTCAGGTTATGGTAGGATATCCTGATATTAATGGTCGTGAGGCTATTTTAAAGGTTCACTCGCGTGAAAAGCCTCTTTCTCCTGACGTTGATCTGCGTACAATCGCAAAGACCACAGCAGGCTTTACCGGCGCTGATCTTGCAAATTTGTTAAACGAAGCAGCCTTGCTCTCTGCTAGAAAAAACAAAAAGGCTATAACTATGGAAGAAATCGAAGAAGCGACTATTAAGGTAGTTGTTGGTACAGAGAAGAAGAGCAAGGTTATGAGTGATAAGGAAAAGAAACTTACCGCTTATCATGAGGCTGGTCATGCAATTGCATTTTATGTTTGTGATACACAGGATCCGGTGCATCAGATATCAATTATCCCGCGCGGTATGGCTGGCGGATATACGATGCCTCTGCCGACAGAGGACAAATCTTACCGATCAAAAAGCGAAATGCTTGAGGATATTATTGTTGATTTAGGCGGCAGAGTTGCCGAGGCGCTGGTGCTAAACGATATTTCGACCGGTGCGTCTAACGATATTGAAAAGGCGACAAAGACTGCTACAAATATGGTCATCAAATATGGTATGTCGGATATACTCGGTCCTATCTGTTATGGCTCTGAAAGCGATGAGGTGTTCATTGGCAGAGATATGGGCCAAGTTAAGAGCTATTCGGATGAGACAGCAGCTAAAATTGATGAAGAGATTCACAGCATTATTTCAGACGCTTACAAAAAATGTGAAAATATTATCAATGCTAATATGGATAAACTCCATGAGATTGCAGCATATTTGATAAAGAACGAAAAAATGAGTGGAGAAGTTTTCGATCAGTTTATGACAGGCACATATGTTGAGCCTGAAGAAGATGGAAAAGAAGATCAATAATTAATTATATTAATAGTATTTATAAAAAATAGTGAATAGCCGCTTTTATTGGTTATTCACTATGCTTTTATAAAAAGTTTTGTACAGAGGTCATTATGATAACGGATAAAATAGCAATCAAAGGTGCAAAAAAGCACAATCTTAAAAATATCAATGTTGATATCCCGCGGGACAAGCTGGTTGTTTTGACGGGATTGTCCGGTTCAGGAAAATCCTCGCTTGCGTTCGATACAATATATGCCGAGGGACAGCGAAGATATGTTGAGAGCCTTTCTTCATACGCACGAATGTTTTTGGGACAAATGCAAAAACCAGAGGTTGAGTCGATAGACGGTTTGTCGCCTGCAATTTCCATTGATCAGAAAACGACGTCCAAAAATCCTCGCTCAACTGTCGGCACAGTTACTGAAATTTATGATTATTTTAGGCTTTTGTATGCACGTATAGGCGTGCCTCATTGTCCTGTTTGCGGCAAGGAGATAAAAGAGCAGACGATAGATCAGATTGTTGACAGAGTTTTAAAGCTTGAAAAGGGAACAAAAATTCAAGTTCTTGCTCCTGTGGTACGCGCAAAAAAAGGAGAACATAAATCAGAATTGGAAAATGCGAGAAAATCAGGCTTTGTAAGAGTGCGTGTAGATTCTATTATATATGATTTATCGGAAGACATAACGCTTGAAAAAAACAAAAAGCACAGTATAGAAATTATTGTGGACAGGTTGGTTGTAAATGACGATATTCGCTCTAGGCTAAGCGATAGTATAGAAATAGCTTCGCATTTGGCAAACGGGTTGGTATTGATCAATTTGATTGATGGTGAGGACATTTTGTTTTCACAAAACTATGCTTGCCCGGATCACGGTACTTGCATCAATGAGCTTTCGCCACGAATGTTCTCGTTTAATAATCCATTTGGCGCCTGTGAGCATTGTACCGGTTTGGGTGTGTTTATGAAAGTTGATCCCAAGCGTATTATTCCTGACGATACAAAAAGCATAGCTCAGGGAGGGCTAAAAGGTTCCGGATGGGCATTGGAGGGCAATACTATTGCAGAGATGTATTTGCGCGGTTTGGCAGAAAAATACAACTTTTCTTTTGATACTCCGATCAAAGATATTCCTAAAAACATAGTGAATAAAATCCTTTACGGGACAAACGGAGAGAAACTTCATTTGGTACGAAAATCTGTGTATCAGTCAGGTGAATTCGAGCGTGAATTTGAGGGTATTATTCCTAATCTTGAGAGACGGTTCAGAGAGACTTCGAGCGCATGGATAAAAGACGAGATACAAAGTTATATGAGTGAGATTCCGTGTGAAGAATGTCACGGAAAACGCTTGGCAAAGACCTCGCTGGCTGTTACTGTAGGTGATATAAATATTGCTGATTTGTGCGATAAGCCTGTAGTTAAAATACTTGAGTTTTTTGATACATTAGAGCTAAACAAGCGCGATGAGGCTATAGCGTCAGCTGTTATTAAAGAAATAAAATCTCGGCTTAATTTTTTGGTTAGCGTTGGGCTTGGTTATCTTACGCTTTCCAGAAGCGCTGCCACCTTGTCGGGAGGAGAGAGTCAGCGTATACGTCTTGCTACTCAGATAGGGTCTTCTTTGATGGGAGTATTGTATATTTTGGATGAGCCTTCTATCGGTCTTCATCAAAGAGATAACGATAAGCTGCTTGGTACTTTAAAACGGCTAAGAGATATCGGAAATACCGTTATTGTTGTTGAACATGATGAAGATACTATGCGCGCTGCGGATTTCATAGTTGATATCGGACCGGGTGCAGGAGTGCATGGCGGCAAGGTAGTATGTGCAGGTACAATTGATGATGTTATAGCGTGTGAAGATTCCATCACCGGCAAGTATTTATCACATAAGCTGCAAATTCCCGTACCCAAAACACGCCGTAAAGGTAATGGTAAAAAGTTGGTAGTCAAAGGTGCTTCGCAAAATAATTTGAAGAATATTAATGTTAGTTTTCCTCTGGGAAAATTTATATGCGTGACCGGTGTTTCTGGCTCGGGAAAATCTTCTCTTGTAAATGAAATTTTATATAAGTATCTTGCGGCAAAGCTTAATAGGGCAAAGACTACCGCAGGTGATTTTAAATCTATGACAGGTGTTACAAATCTGGATAAAGTTATCAATATTGACCAGAGCCCTATCGGAAAAACTCCGCGTTCAAATCCGGCAACATATACAGGAGTTTTTACCGATATACGTGAGTTGTATGCTTCTACTCAGGATGCTAAAATGAAAGGATATAGTTCAAGCCGCTTTTCGTTTAATGTAAAGGGAGGCAGATGCGAGGCATGTCAGGGAGACGGAATTCTAAAAATAGAGATGCACTTTTTGCCTGATGTTTATGTTCCGTGTGAAGTTTGCAAAGGGCAACGGTATAACAGAGAAACTTTAGAAGTTAAATATAAGGGGAAAAATATCTACGACGTGCTTGAGATGACGGTCGAAGAAGGCTTGGAATTTTTTAAGAATATTCCTAAAATTGCTCGCAAATTACAGACTTTATATGATGTAGGCTTGGGATATATAAAAATCGGACAACCGGCTACAACTCTTTCAGGAGGAGAAGCGCAGCGCGTAAAACTCTCTACAGAGCTGTCCAAACGAGGAACAGGCAAAACCCTTTACATTTTGGACGAGCCGACAACAGGACTTCATATTGCCGATGTACACAAGCTTGTTGATGTTTTGCAAAAATTAGTAGATGCCGGAAATACCGTCATTGTTATTGAACATAATCTTGATTTAATCAAGACAGCCGATCATATAATAGATTTAGGACCTGAAGGCGGAGACGAGGGCGGTACAGTTATTTTTGAAGGTACGCCGGAAGAAATTATTGAATGTAAAGCTTCATATACAGGCGAATATCTTGCGCCGCTGTTGAAACAAAAATAAAATTATTTGTATAATATTTATATTCGTTTTTGACAAAACAATATAGCTTGGAGGAAGTTTAAATGTTTAACGCTGAAAAAATAAAAGATGAATGTGTAAAATGGATAAAAGATTTTTTTGAAAACAACGGAAAAGATTGTAACGCGGTGATAGGAATTTCCGGAGGAAAAGATAGCTCGGTTGTTGCCGCCTTATGTGTAGAAGCACTCTCAAAAGACAGGGTCATAGGCGTGCTCATGCCAAACGGAGAGCAAAGCGATATTGATATGGCGCAGTTGCTTGTTGCCCACTTGAATATTGAGTATTATATAGTAAATATAAAGGAGGCTGTAGATGGTATAAAGTCAGCAATTCCTTTTGAGATGTCTAAACAGAGCACAACTAATCTGCCTGCTCGTATACGTATGTCTGCTCTTTATGCGGTTTCTCAGAGCAAAAACGGAAGAGTAGCTAACACTTGTAATTTATCTGAAGATTGGGTTGGATATTCTACGCGCTACGGCGACGCTGCAGGGGATTTTAGTCCGCTTTCTCATCTTACGGTTACAGAGGTCAAGGCTATTGGCAGAGCTTTGGGATTACCGGCTGTTTTAGTAGATAAAGTGCCTATTGACGGATTGTCCGGTAAGACAGATGAAGATAATTTAGGTTTTACTTATGATGAACTTGACAGATATATAAGAACCGGAAAAATAGATAATATTGAGCATAAAGAAAAAATTGACCGCCTTCACAAAACGAATCTTTTTAAACTCCAGCTTATGCCGAGCTTTACACCGTCTCAAATATGAAGAAATTACTTTCGAACGGCGAACGTTTTGTAGCGATATTAGGTATTATATTTATTATTGCTATAGGTATATTTACGGTTTATGATAAAACAGTCATGCAATATAGACATAAATATTATGAAAGTCAAGAGGTTTATCTTTTGCCTGATTATAAATTAAATATAAATACGGCAAGCATAGAAGAATTAGACGGCTTGCAGTATGTGGGCGAAGTCACTGCAAAAAAGATTATAGACTACAGAGAAACATACGGCGATTTTGAAAATGTTGATGAGCTATATAATATAGAAGGAATCGGCTCAAAAATTATTGAGACAAATCGCGATTATATTACAGTTTCTGATTAAGCTTAAAATTTTCTTTTGAATGATTTTTTTATTTATGTATTTTATTTTTTTAGACCGTTGAGAATGCAGAAAATTTTATATTTAAGAAAATTATAATTAAATGCACACTCCTATCACTCGTTGACAAAATCTTAAGTTTTGTGTATAATAGCATTTGTGGAAATAAAATATGCGGGTGTGGCGGAATTGGCAGACGCGCTAGATTTAGGTTCTAGTGGGGAAGACCGTGCAGGTTCAAGTCCTGTCACCCGCACCAGTATTAGTGTTCATAACGGGTTTGCGTTATGAACACTTTTTTATCTAATTATTTAAAAATATTTTTAAATAATTCTTGACATTCCTCGTAAAAGAAAATATAATCTATTTAAGAAAGATTTTAAATAGATTGGAGAGAACCCTTTGTCTATAAATAAAATTCTTTCCGCTTTAGCTGATGACACTCGACGTTCTATCATTATAAAACTCAGAGAAGGAAAAATTAGCACTGGAGATTTAGCCGAACACATCGGGCTTACTCCACAGGCACTTTCATATCATCTGTCTAAATTGAAAAAAGCGGAGCTTATTTATGAAACAAAATATAAAAATTTCATTTATTATGAGCTTAATTTATCTGTTCTCGGTGAACTTATAGTTTGGCTCGATGCTTTGAAAGGAGACAAAAACGATGAAAATTAAAAAGATAATGTTTTTATTCTTTGCGGTTTTGCCGCTGGTAGTAAGCTTGATTGCACTTGTTTTCCTGCCCGAAAAAATCCCTGCACATTATGGAGCAAATTTTACGGTTGATCGTTACGGAAGCAAATTTGAAATACTTATTTTACCTGTTGCAACTCTTTTAATATCTTTAATTTTTTTGTTTCCCGGTATATTTATGCGAGATGAGCTTAACAAAAAAATTATACTTAATATCGGATTGGCTTTAATTCTTGTTTTCAACGCCTTGTATTATTGCATCCTTTATGTTCAGTGCAATAATTTAAAAAACTTAAACTCAGATGTTTTTAATTTTGAAAGAATTTTATTATTAATTTTCGGTGTATTCTTTATATTTGTTGGTAATCTTATGCCGATGTCACGCAGGAATTCTTTTGTAGGGTTGAGAACAACGTGGAGTATGACTAATGATACAGTTTGGAAAAAATGTCAGATTTTCGGTGGAATTTCAATGATAGTAACAGGGGTTATTTGTTTTGTTACAGCTTTTGTTTTTCCGAATGTGTTTTTGATGATCGGATTGTTGCTTGGAGTTGCTGTTATAGATACAATATATACTTATTTTGCGGCGAAAAAATACAGTTGTTACGAAAAATAAAACTTAAAACAATTATGTTATGAATGCCAATGTTAAAAACAGCCTGGAATTATCGGGCTGTTTTTGATATGTTACAAAAATCGATTAAAATAGTTTGATTTATCTCTTATCTATTTTTTATTGCATTTTTTAAGTTTAATAAGTATAATGCATTTAGATAATTTGTTTTTTAACAATGTTTTTTAAAATTAAAAGGCAAACAAAAAACTAAAAAGGATTTTGAGTATGAAGCAAGAAGATTTATTATTTTATGGGGAATTTGCACCAAAGCTGGAAGAGATCAGGCAATTGTTGCTTACCGAGATTCAGTCTATTCTCGATAGCTTAAGTACGGATTCAGAAACTGCTGTGGCGGAGCATATCAAGTGTCGAATCAAAAGTGCCGACAGTCTGAAAGAAAAGTTGCGCCGCACAGGATTAGAAGAGAAAGCCGAAAGTGGATTAAGAAACCTTTCGGACTTAGTCGGTGCAAGAGTGATTACTCACTTTATCGGCGATATTTATACTGTGCTTGATTTGATAAAAAATAATTCAAAGTGGCAAGTCAAAAACGTCAAGGACTATATTGCTGATATGAAGCCGAACGGCTATCGGAGTCTTCATGTGATTCTTACGGTTCCTTTTGGAGTAGGAGATATTGATACAATTGACGTAGAAATTCAACTTCGCACTATTGCCATGGATTGTTGGGCGAGTTTGGAACATCAGCTAAAATATAAGAAGAATATACAAAATACGACGCTGATTGTGGACGAGCTAAAGCGATGCGCTGACGAGATGGCTTCCACAGATCTGACACTGCAGACCATTCGTGATTTGATTCAGAGGGGGTAAAATAAAATGAAAATACTGTACGCTGAGGATGAGAAGCAGCTTTCTGTCGCCGTAACTGAAATTCTCAAAATGGAAGGCTTTACGGTTACGCCTGTTTATGACGGCAGAGAAGCGCTGAACGCGATTAATAACGATTATTTTGACGCGGTTGTGTTAGATATAATGATGCCTGTAATGGACGGTATTGAGGTGCTCAAGGAAATGCGCAGGAGCGGCAACCATACCTCTGTTTTGATGTTGACGGCTAAGACAACGGTTGACGATCGTATTAAGGGACTGAGCGAAGGTGCAGATGATTATCTTGCCAAGCCCTTTGCTATGAAGGAACTTGTTGCGCGGCTGCGTTCTCTTATGCGCCGTCAAAACGATTATCGATACTCCGTGCTGAAAATTGCTAATATTGAGCTCAATTCCAATACCTGTGAGCTAAAATCTGACAAGGGAAGTCTGAGATTGAACAATACCGAAGCAGAGCTGCTGACTTTTCTAATTCGCAATATCAATACCTACTACAGTGCCGAAGAAATTAACACTCAGGTATGGAACGGCAATGAAAGCGCCGAGAAAGCCGAGCTTTACATTTTTTATCTTAAAAACAAGCTTATACAGATTCACTCAAAGGTTATTATTTTAATAAACGAAAACCAGTATGCATTAGGAGAGGTCACATGAAAAAGCTGCGCAAAAAAATTATTTTCGGAGTTTTTCTTTCGGCAACAGTAGTTTTTATGCTTACTATTCTGTTTGTAGGGCTTATCTTGAACTTATCAGAAGCTCAGGAAGCCGATGCGATGACAGAGGAGATTGTGAAGTATGGAGGAGAAATACCAAAAATTACAGATCCTGATTTTGAAGAATACAACCGTACACTTGACAAAAAATACTTTGGAGATGAAACTGTATTCCGCCTTCGTTATTTTACTGTTGTTTACGAAAACGGGATTGCTCAAACCAACTTAACCCATATCGCCTCAGTAAACGAGGAAGAAGCGGTTTCAATGGCTGATATTGTCAAGCTTGGTCAAGATGAGACGGGTTATTACCACGGATACCGTTATCGAATTAGCAATAATGGCAATTTAATTGTCTTTTTGGACGATTACGATAATATAGAAGGACAGCGGCAAGTGATGATTTTGTTGTTTTTTATATCTATATTCTTTATTGTAATGATTACACTTGTGTTCCGGTTTTTATCCAAGCGAATTGTTAAGCCGTTTGAAGAAAACGCTAAAATGCAGAAGCAATTTGTTACCGACGCCAGTCATGAACTGAAAACTCCGCTGGCAATTATTTCCGCTAATGCGGAAGTGCTTGCATACAAAGATGGCGAAAACGAATGGATCAATAATATTACCTCGCAGGTTACGCGTGTCAGTGAACTTGTCAATGAACTGTTGATCCTAAACCGTCTAGAGGAAGTTGAGGAAATTACGGATATTGAGCCTGTAAATCTGAGTGAAAAAACAAACGCTGTTGCGGATTCCTTTGTTGAGATATTCAATAGTAAAAATGCTTCACTTGTTCGTGAGATTCAGCCCGGAGTGGTTCTTAATGGTAATCCCGGTCAGTTGGAACGCTTGCTTTCCGTTTTGATTGAAAACGCGTCAAAGTATGTCAGTGGAAACGGTGAAGTTAAAATCTCACTAAAAAAAGAAATTCGCTTTACCCGCCTGACTGTTTTTAATACTTGTGAGATCGATAAAGATGCAGATTATACTCAATTGTTTGACCGCTTTTATCGTCCCGACGGCTCGCGTAACTCAAAAACAGGCGGTCACGGAGTGGGGCTGAGCATAGCGAAAAGAATCGTTACTTTACACAACGGAAGTATAGAGGCGGTACCTTTTGAAAATGGTTTTTGTATTAACGTAAATTTGTCAAACAAATTAAGGAACCGATGATAATGCAAAAGAACACGCAAAAATGTGGCTAAACTTCCTGTGTTTGCTATTGTGTTTCTTTTTCTACCACTAAGCCTCACATTTGACTAAACGGAGATAAAAAATTGCAGACCGGCATATCATAAAACATTTTGTCAAGAGCTTTTTATTCATTGATGTTGCTATTTAATTTATAGATGCTAGAATCGTTAATATTTTAGTAATATAATAATTTATTATATTTTTTAAAGGGAGTTGACAGTATATGAGTATAGATGTAAATAAACCCTTAGAGAATCCAAATCTCAGCGCATTACTTAAAAAATTTAATAATTGCGATGACTCAAAGCGCCAAGAACAGCAAGAGAAAATAGCTGAAGAGCTGGCAATGAATGCTAATTTACTGGCAATGGTTAATCTTGATGAAGCTAAGATAGAACATAAGGATGATCATACAGAAGCCTTTAAAAAGGGTTCATATGTTTCATTTGCAATGTTCCAAGCTGCAAATGAAATAGCTTACTTAGCCGTATTTACAGATTGGAATGAAATATACAAAAATGAAGAAATGAAAAATACTAAAGTGAATACCTTTATTCTCTCTTTTGACGATATGGCTGCTATAACCGCCGGCAAAGCAGGAATTGTAATAAATCCGTTTAGCGATAACTTTATTATTACGCCAGAAAACGTAGTCCATATAAAACAGCATAAAGATAATATCACCAGAGGATATTCAGAACATGTTGTTGAAAAAGAAACGCCTGTAAAAATTGGAGAGCCATCCGATTATCCAACCGAAATGGTGGAAGCTATTAGATCATATGCCAAGACAAATAAAAACATAAAATCAATATGGTTAAAGCTGATGATAAAAGATAATGAACAAAGCTATTTGTTGATTTTGGATTTTAAAGGAGATGCGAATACTGTGTTCTCTGCAATCTCACGTGCAGCTACTCCTCATATTCATAATGGTTTACCTATTGATATGGTGCCTTTTGCGAGTGAATTTGGCAAAAACAGTGCAATAGGAAAGCCGTTTTATAGGAGAAAGAAAGGCTTGTTTTGGTAATTATATTTTTGTTATAAAATAATTTATATATGAGAGAGGAAAGTATATATGGGACTATTTGATAAGTTAAAGAAAAAAGAAACAACAACTGAAAACGAAAGAAAAACAATTGATATTGAAGTTCCGGATAATGACGAAGTAAACACGGTCGGTTGGGATGCCATTACACAAGAGTTCGAAAGAGTTTATCCCGGACAAGATAATCCAAAGCATTATGGGCCAATAATAAAATGGATATTCGGTGGAAACGATCCTTTGGATGGAATCAGCATTTATGATGGTGGTAAATACTGGCATTTTGTTTCATTTGGTCTAACTGAAATCTATGATAAAGAAAGTGGTTGTCCTGAAACAAGTGGTTATGGCTATGAACTTACTTTTAAACTTAAAAAAGACAATTACGAAGATGAAGAAGCTGAAATTAGAAACATCTGTGGAATCTTACAAATGATTGCACGGCTTACGTTTACTAAGGGAGAAGTATTCCAACCATTTGAGTTTATTTATACGGGTCAAACAACAGGAATTGACGCAAAACAAAAATCCAATCTAACTGGATTTATTACAGTGAAAGATCCTACCGTTGAAACTATCAATACGCCAAATGGTAAAGTGGAGTTTTTAGAACTGATTGGAATGACTGATGCAGAATTGAAGACATTATCAACTGTTAGTTCTGTGATGAAAATATATGAAAAGCTCGGAACTGATATAACCGATTATCATCGTGAATCAGTTATCTGAATTTAGTTTTGTTTTGCAATAGTGATTATAGGAAGAGTCAACGGGATCATTTGATATGTTTTAAAAAAAGAAGAAACAAACAACAATCTACCTAAAAGCGAAAACAAAATCAACAGCAAAGAATGGAATGCTTCGCTGTGCTAGTATTAGTGTTCATAACGGATGCAGTTATGGACACTCTTTTTTTGCTCTGTTTCAATATTTAGTATTTATCCTAATATTGACATAGAGATTATAATGTATACTTTACCGGCAACAGCAAATAATTCTATTGTATAGCCGGAAAATATTTTGAAGAAATATTTTTATAGACATTTAGGATTTTATGTGATATTATAAACGAAAATAAAAAGGATAGACTTTTATGTTCTTTAAGGAGGATTTGTTATGGCAAACAAATATGAAGGTACACAAACTGAAAAGAATTTACAGGCAGCTTTTGCCGGAGAATCACAGGCAAGAAACAAGTATACATTTTTTGCGTCAAAAGCAAAAAAAGAAGGCTTTGAGCAAATTTCAGCCTTGTTTTTAAAAACTGCCGACAATGAAAAAGAACATGCAAAAATGTGGTTTAAAGAATTGTGCGGGATAGGTACAACAGCAGAAAATTTAAGCAGCGCTGCTGACGGAGAAAACTATGAGTGGACAGATATGTATGAGAATTTTGCTAAAACTGCTGAGGAAGAAGGATTTGCAGAACTTGCAGACAAATTCCGCAAGGTAGGCGAAATAGAAAAGCACCACGAGGAGCGTTATCGTGCGCTGCTCAAAAATGTTGAGATGCAGGAAGTTTTCAAGAAAAGCGAGGTTAAGGTTTGGGAGTGCCGTAATTGTGGTCATATTGTAGTAGGTGTGCAGGCCCCCGATGTTTGTCCTACTTGTGATCATCCTCAAAGCTATTTTGAGGTTCATGCAGAGAATTATTAATAAAATTGTAAAACCGATTTGCTGCTAATAATTATTGTTTAAATATAAGTCGTCGCAAGCTATGCTTGTGGCGACTTACTTAATGTGTAACGCTTGTTTATATGTAAAAGGAGCAGGGCATGATACATAAGATAGTATTAAACGGAAGATTAATTGAATATGATTTGCTGAGAAAGCGGGTAAAAAATGTGAACCTCAGAATAAAATCCGATCTGAGCATAAATGTATCTGCAAATCCCAGAGTATCTGTAAAATTTATAGAAGAATTCATTTTTTCAAAGGCGGATTTTATATTAAAAAGCCTTGAAAAATATGAAAAACTTAAACTCGCCACACCACAAAAGAAGCAATATGTAGATGATGAAACGTTTTTACTGCTTGGAAAAGATTTTAGGCTTCGTTTGAGAGAGGGAGAAAACAAGGTTAGTGTTGATGAGAGTTATCTAATCTTATCAGCAAAAGATATTTCTAATTTAGAATTAAAATCTAAAATTTTGGACGAATTTTTTAAATTAAAATGTATGGGAATAGTAGAAGATCTTAGCAGGTCGGTGTATCCTTATTTTAAAAAAGCCGGGGTAACTTATCCGAATATAAAATTTAGAAAGATGAAATCACAATGGGGAAGCTGCAATATGAAAAAGGGAGTTTTAACCTTTAATACTTTGCTTATACATACTCCCTTGTCATGTATAGAATATGTTGTGGTCCATGAGTTTTCGCACTTTTTGGTTTTTAATCATTCCAAAAAATTTTATGAAATCGTAGAAAAACTTATCCCCGATTGGAAAACAAGAAAGAATTTGTTGAATACTTATGCACGTAACATAATAATTTGATAGAAGCATATAAATATGTTATACATTCAATACAAGGGAGCGACTTTTTCTTTGACTCTAGAAAATCAGTGATTTACATAGTCAAAGAAGTTGTTGAGTCGCACCCTTTTGATTTGTATTTATTTATAATTGTTTATCCTATTAATCCAAAGGATACAGACAAGGCTTTATTTATTTCTTTCATAGAATTATCATCGATGGTTCCCATTTTTTCTTTAAGGCGTTTCTTGTCTATGGTTCTGACTTGCTCTAATAGTACCACCGAGTCTTTTGAAAGTCCGCTTGACAGCGCACCGATTGATATGTGAGTTGGCAGACTGGCTTTTGATTGTCTGCTGGTTATTGCTGCAGCTATCACAGTAGGCGAGTATCGGTTGCCGACGTCGTTTTGTACTATAAGTACAGGACGAATTCCACCTTGTTCCGAGCCTACTACAGGACTTAGATCAGCGTAGAAAATATCTCCGCGTTTTATGTTCAAACTATTCACGCTCCTGAATTTTTACTGTTACTAATATTCTTGACTTTAACTTGTCAATTTATACTTAGTACATAATATTTAAAAATTCAGACGGTGTGATTATTGAAAGCCTTAATTTTTGTCTATATGGATAACTGCATAGTAGTTTTTGTATTTTTCTCTGATTAATTTTTGTGCCTCTTTTTTGATTTCATCGTCGCTGAGCTTTATTTCAAAAGGTACGACAATATCAAATATCAGCTTGTTATGATTGTTTTGTGAAACAATTCTAAAATCATGAATAGTAATTTTTTCGTCTATTTTCTTTAATAGATTAGCTACATCATATTTCATTTCTATTAGATTTGTATCAGAAAGATCCACAGGATCCATATGAATTGTCGCCATGCACCCAAGTTCATTGTATAAATCATTTTCTATTTTATCTATCATATCGTGAATTTCATATATATTTTCGTTTCCGTCTATTTCTGCATGAAGAGATATTATTTGTCGGTTGGGACCGTAGTCATGTACAACTAAATCATGTATTCCTTTAACTTTTTCATATTTCATTACAATGTCGCAGATGTTATCGACAAATTCTTTGTCGGGGGTGGTTCCGAGAAGAGGCGCGATGGTATCTTTAGCGGAATTTATCCCGGCGTACATAATGAGCAAGGCTACCAAGACTCCTGTATATCCGTCAATGTTTACTTTAGTAAAAATTGATACTATCATGGATATCATTACAATAGCTGTAGCAAAGGCATCCGATAAAGAGTCGATGGCACTGGCTCTTATACTGGCTGAGTTTAATTCTTTGTCTATGTTATGATTGTATATGTACATATAAATTTTTACTAAAATGCAAATTCCAAGTATTATAAAGGCAGTTATGCTTGTTTCAAGTGGTTCGGGAAAAATTATTTTTTTAATAGAAGAATAGCCTAATTTTAATGATAATATGATAATAGCTACCGATATACCGAGACCCGAAAGATATTCTATTCTGCCGTGACCGAACGGATGCCTTTTATCGGGTTTTATGTCTGCAAATTTAAATCCCATGAGTGCGATTAAAGACGAGCCCGCATCGCTTAAGTTATTAAATGCATCTGCTGTTATAGTAATAGATAAAGTAAGCGCGCCTGCGATATATTTAATTATAAACAAAATAATATTTAACAAGATACCAAATCCGCTGCATATTATGCCTGTTTTGCGGCGAACCGTTTTCTTGTCATCTGTAGTTTTTATAAATAATTTTTGAAGCAGTTTTATCATTATGATCTCCGAAGGTTTAAATTTTAATAAAAATTTTTATCCGCAATTTACAAATAGCGTTTTAAGAGTATAATATTATTCGGAAGTGATTTTTGTGAATAGCAGAAATAAAGGAATCATATTTATAATAATATCAGCGTTTTTCTTTGCGCTGATGAATATGTTTGTAAAATTGTCGGGTGATTTGCCTACGCTGCAAAAGGTGTTTTTTAGAAACGCGGTAGCGGCAGTGTTTGCGTTTATAGTTCTTGTTAAGAACAAAGCGCCTCTAAAACCTGCTAAAAAAGGCAATCTCAAGTTTTTGATACTGCGAACGGTTTGCGGTCTTCTGGGAGTTATATGCAATTTTTATGCTCTTGACAGGCTCATTTTGAGTGACGCCTCTATTCTTAATAAAATGTCACCGTTTTTTGCAATATTATTTTCGTTTATTCTGATAAAAGAAAAGCCGAATTTAGTTCAGTGGGTTAGTGTAATAGGTGCGTTTTTGGGAGCGGTGTTTGTTATAAAGCCCAGCTTTTCGAACGCTGCGTTTATACCATCGATAATAGGGTTCATGGGCGGAGCTTTTGCCGGTGCGGCATATACTTTCGTAAGAAAACTTGGTACTTTGTCCGAGAACAGCTCATATATTGTTTTCTTCTTCTCGTTCGTTTCGACTGTTGTTATGACTCCGTTTTTTATTATAGAATTTACTCCTATGAGTATTTTGCAGTGGATTTATTTAGGGCTTGCAGGGGTGTCTGCTTGTCTTGCTCAGTTTGCGGTTACAGCTGCGTATAAATCTTCCCCGCCAAAAGAGATATCTGTTTATGATTTTAGCCAAATTATTTTTGCAGGTATGTTGAGCCTAATAGTTTTTGCTCAGATTCCCGATGTTTATAGCCTAATAGGTTACTTTATAATCATATTGATGGCGGTTGTAAATTATATTTTTCAAAATTATAGAAAATATCGAAAAAACGATAATTAATTTTAATTAGTTAAACTGCCAACTAGAGCGTTGGCAGTTTTTTGGGAATCATTATTTATTTGATAGATATTAGTTGGTAGAATGCTCTTCTTCGTATTTTTCAACGGGAGCCTTTTTCTTTGAATATACAATAAGCATTATTATAGCCAATATTACGAGCGCAATGCTTATCCACTGAGAGGTTGACAGCCCAAACAAAAAGCCTCTGTATGTATCTCCGCGCCAAAATTCAAGGATAAATCTAACCGGAGCATATATAAGCATATATATAAATATCAGGCGTTTTTCCATGATGCATTTTTTAAAGAGATAAAGAATGAGCAAAAATATAAGAAGATTGCAAAATGATTCGATTAATTGAAGAGGTAGGCGATTTACTCCGTTGATAGATGGATTTAACTTATTATCATAAACGGTAAATCCAAATTTTGATTCTATTCCGTAACAGCATCCACCCAAGAAGCATCCGATTCTTCCGAAAGTATGGAACAAAGGTACACTAACAGCAAATATATCCAGGATTTCATCTCGTTTTAAGACTTTTGAATGTTTTGTATATATAAGTATAGCGGCGATAGCTCCCAAAAATCCGCCGTAGAATACCATTCCGCCAAAGGCGTATCCGAGTAATTGGAAAAAATTCTTTGCCCACAGGTCTTTGATATGAGCAAATGTTTCAATTATTACGTTGAAATTTGTTATACCATAAACGATATGACCACCTATAGCAGCGCCGATACCGATTGCAATCATAACGAGGATCAAATCATCGAATTTAATATTATATTTCTTTCTAAGAAAATTACAAACAAGAAGACACATACCGGCGCCTATTACTATCATAATTCCGTACATGCCTATAGTTTTTCCTAAAAATTCAAAAGTAGGGAACATAAAATAAAACCTTTCGTTAGAAAAATTGCAGTCAGTCTGTTGACTGACTGCAATTAATTTGTTATCAATTTTTTGACTAAAATCAGCCGACTGAGCTTACGAGGCTTGAAAGTTCGTTAAGAGCGCTCGAAACATCAGGATCATTGCTTGCAGCACAAGCAGCGCAAGATACGCAAATTGTGCAAGCAAAAAGCATGATTACTGAAAGAACTAAGCCAATGATAGAAACAATCAGACCCGCAACAGCTAAACCTTTTGCCTGACCAGCAGCAACAAGCTTGTTTTTGCCTTTGACAGAAAGGATCAAACCAACTACAGCACAAGCTACAGCTGCAATGTTAACCATATAAAACCAAGCCAGTACAATTGAAACGATACCTAAGATCAAGCCTACAATTGCTAAAGTTTTACCGTTATTATTCTCCATTGTTATATCCTCCTTAAATGATTTATGATAAAGTACCCTTCATCATTAAAAGAATTATATATGATTTTAACTATAAAGTCAATATTAGGAATTGAATTTTTGTAGCTTTATAAAACAATGTAAAAAAGGTGTTGACAATTATGAGTATTTGTGTTAAATTAATTTCAAATAATATAGAGATAAAGGCTATGACGAAGACAGCTTTGATAAAGCATTTTAAGAGAGTCGGCATTTTGGTGTAAGCCGATAATGTTTATCATTTTGCCCATCACTTCTGAGCCGGAAGCCCGAAAAATGTTATATTTTTAGTTTTAATTTAAAGAATTAACATTTAGTAGATGTTTCCCGTGATTGCTGCGTAAAGGCATAGGGGTTGTTGGACTCCGAGAGTGGCAGCTTTATTAACTGCAATTTGAGTGGTACCGCGGATGTGATTTTCACACTCGTCTCAAAATCTTTGAGACGAGTGTTTTTTATTTATTTAATCAATATATTAGTATATTGATAGTATCGGAGGAATTATTATGGTTGATTTAGAAAAAAATAAGTTGCAGGATGTTGCAAAACGTATTTGTGAAATGCGTGAAATATCCGGATTTACGGTTGAAGAAATGGCTGAAAAAACCGAGGTTTCTGTTTCTCAGTATATAAGATATGAGAAAGGAGAGGCTGATTTTCCTTTTACTTTTATACATAAATGTTCCCAGGTGTTCGGCGTAGGGCTTACAGATTTGCTCGAAGGTGAATCTGCAAGACTGATGTCGTATACTATAACGCGAAAAGGCGGAGGAAATCAAACAGCCAAAGAGGATGGTATCAATATTACCGGTCTTGCTCCGATGTTTAGAAAGAAAATTGCGCAGCCGTATTATGTTCGCTATGACTATAAAGAAAGCTTGCAGAACAAACCGCTTCATCTGATAAAGCACTCAGGTCAGGAGTTTGACTATGTTTTATCAGGCAAACTTAAAATTCAGGTAGGTCAGAATATTGAATATCTTTCAGAGGGCGACAGCATTTACTATAACAGCTCTACACCGCACGGTATGATAGCGGTTGATGGCAAAGAATGTCTTTTTATAGCTGTTGTATTGCCCGGAGAGGATGAGCCGGATCAGTTTGACGCTGAAGCTACCTTTATACATACTGATAATAAACCGCTGATAAGCGAGCAGTTTATTAAAGCAAAAGAGGACGAAAACGGCGTTTTACAGTCAATAGATATAAAAAATGAAGATGAATTTAATTTCGCATTTGACATAGTTGACGCAATAGCGAAGAACACGCCCGATAAGCTTGCGATGCTTCATATTTCTAAAGATAAAACAGAGCGCAGGTTTACCTTTAACGATATGAAGAGAAAGTCTAACCAGTGCGTTAACTATTTTAAATCGCTCGGCATCAAAAAGGGCGACAGGGTAATGCTTGTACTAAAGAGACATTATCAGTTTTGGTTTGCTATCTTAGCTCTTCATAAACTCGGAGCTATTGCTATTCCTGCCACCAATCAGCTGCAAACGCATGATTTTGAATACAGATTTGATTCCGCAGAGGTTTCAACTATTCTTTGTACTGCCGATGGGGATGTAGCAAATTATGTTGACGAAGCGCAAAAGAATTGTCCTACTTTGAAAAATAAGATTTTGGTAGGCGGCAAGAGAGACGGCTGGAATGATTTTGACAGTGAGTTTGAACTCTTCAGCGCACATTACTATCGCACACAAGAAACGCCTTGCGGTGATGATACAATGCTTATGTTCTTTACTTCGGGAACTACGGGATATCCGAAAATTGCTGCTCATTCATATAAATATCCTCTGGGCCATTATATAACTGCAAAATACTGGCACGGAGTATCAGACGAGGGACTTCACTTTACAATTTCCGACACTGGCTGGGGAAAGGCATTGTGGGGCAAGCTCTACGGTCAATGGCTGTGCGAGGGAGCAGTGTTCGCCTATGACTTTGACCGCTTTAAAGCCTCAGATATTTTGCCTATGTTCGCTAAGTACCAGATAACAACTTTCTGTGCTCCGCCTACTATGCTTAGAATGATGGTAAAAGAAGATATTTCACAATATGATTTGTCAAGTATCGTTCGTATGACTACCGCAGGGGAGGCGCTAAATCCCGAGGTTTATCGTCAATTTAAAAAGGCGACTGGATTGAAAATTATGGAGGGTTTCGGACAGACAGAAACCACTCTTACCATTGCTAATCTCTATGGTACACCGCATAAGTTAGGCTCCATGGGTAAGCCGTCGCCGCTTTATGATATTGATATTGTAGATTCCGACGGAAATCCTGTAGCAGACGGTGAGCCGGGAGAGGTTATAATAAGAACAGATAAAAAAGTGCCTTGCGGCTTATTTAAAGGATATTATAGGGATAAAGAAAGCACAAAGAAAGCTTGGCACGACGGAATGTATCATACAGGGGACACCGCATGGAGAGATGAAGATGGATATTACTGGTATGTAGGAAGAGTAGATGATGTTATAAAGTCTTCAGGTTATCGTATAGGACCGTTTGAAATAGAGTCGGTAATTATGGAATTGCCGTATGTATTAGAGTGCGGAGTATCTGCCGCGCCGGATGAAGTCAGAGGACAGGTGGTTAAGGCGAGCATTGTTTTGGTAAAGGGAACAGAACCTACCGAAGAATTGAAAAAAGAAATTCAAAACTATGTCAAAACGCATACTGCGCCGTATAAATATCCGCGTGTTGTAGTCTTTAGAGACAGCCTGCCAAAAACTATCAGCGGAAAAATACAGCGCAATAAGCTGTAATTGCTGTTTGTATATGTATTTCGCATTGTGAATTGTGTATTAAAAAGCTATGTTAATACTTGTACAATTAGGATACTTTTTAAAGTGTGTAACAGTTGACAATAATCCAAAGTTGTGATACTATATGATTTAAAGGCGTTGACGAAGAGAGAGCAAAAAACTTTTTTAAAAGAGAGACGGCGGTTGGTGTGAGCTGTTGAAAAAGCTTTTGTTCTGTAGCTTTTGAGCCGGGGAGAAGAACACCGCTTATGGTAATTAGACCTCCCTCGTGATTGCTGCGTAAAGGCATATGGGTTGTCAGACCCTGAGTGGTAGAATTGAGATATCAATCTGCAATTTGAGTGGTACCGCGGGTTATTCACCCGTCTCAAAGTCAGACTTTGGGGCGGGTGTTTTTATTTCGTCCCGAAAAGAGGTAATGTTTATGGATACTATTTCAGCACTGGACAACAAAATTAAGGAAATGGCCAGCCGAATCAAAGAGCTTAGAGAGCTTGAAAATTTGACTGTTGATGAAATGGCGCAAAAAACCGGGGTAACAAATGAAGAATACGTAAAATGTGAATCGGGTCAAAGAGACTTAAACTTTGCGTTTATTTATCGCTGTGCTATAGCTCTTTCGGTTAATGTTACCGATATTATAGAAGGTCACTCACCGGTGCTCAAGTCATATACAGTAACAAGAAAAGGAGCCGGACAAAAAATATCCAATGCTCATGGTATGACTTATTATAATCTGGCATACGCGTTTCAAAATCGTATCGCTGAGCCTTTGTATGTGAAATCCAAGTTTGATCCCGAGGCTCAAAACAGAGATATTGAGCTTACGACTCACGCGGGTCAGGAATGTGATCTTGTTTTAGAAGGCAGCCTTATGGTTCAGGTTGGTGCTCATAAAGAAATTTTAGGGCCAGGAGATTCTATTTATTTTGATTCCGATACTCCTCACGGAATGATAGCTGTCGGAGGTCAGGACTGTGTATTCTATGCTATAGTTCTTAATCCTACGGGTGAACCTATTCCTGAGTTTGAGCAGCCCGGAGAAATAGAAGATCAGACTGTTATATCAAAAGATGATAAGGTCAGGGTGTATCAGAATTTTGTTGACTATGAACTCAACGATAACGGTACTCCTACGAAAATAGAATTTAAAAACACCGATAAATTTAACTTTGCCTTTGATGTTATTGATGAAATATCATATAAAGATCCGGAAAAACTTGCTATGCTGCATATATCAAAAGATAAAACAGAACGTAGGTTTACTTTTACCGATATTCGTCATTATTCATCACAGTGTGCAAATTACTTTAAGTCATTGGGAATAAAAAAAGGCGACCGTGTTATGCTTATTTTAAAGCGGCATTATCAATTCTGGTTTGCTATAATAGGCTTGCATAAGCTCGGCGCGATAGCGATTCCTGCAACCAATCAGCTTCAGTCACATGATTTAGAATATCGCTTTAAAAGCGCCGGGGTTTCGGCGATACTTAGTACAGCAGACGGATATACAGCTTCTGAGATCGATATTGCCTGTAAGAATTTTCCTCAGATTCAAAAGATTATTGTAAATGGGACCCGTGAGGGATGGAGAACCTTTGATGAGGAATATCCGCTGTTTTCGTCTCACTTTGAACGTACAGAGGATTCGCCCTGCGGCAACGATATTATGCTGATGTATTTTACATCGGGAACTTCCGGATATCCTAAGATAGCCGCTCACTGCTATAAGCTGGCTTTGGGCCATTTTCAAACGGCAAAGTTCTGGCATAATGTTGACCCTGACGGACTGCATTTTACCATATCAGATACAGGCTGGGCAAAAGCTGCTTGGGGCAAGCTTTATGGACAGTGGCTGTGTGAGGCGCCATTGTTCGTATATGACTTTGATCGTTTTGATGCGGCTGACATATTGCCGATGTTTGCAAAGTATAATATTACTACATTTTGTGCTCCTCCGACTATGCTTAGAATGATGATCAAGCAGGATATATCAAAGTATGACTTTTCCTCTGTTAAACGTATGACAACTGCAGGAGAGGCATTAAACGCCGAGGTTTATCGCCAGTTTGAAAAGCTCACGGGGCTTCAAATTATGGAAGGCTTCGGTCAGACTGAGACGGCTGTTATAATATGCAATATGGTAGGTGCGCCTCATAAGATCGGTTCACTCGGTAAGCCGTCTCCGATATATAATATTCATTTGATTGATAAAGACGGTAATGATGTTCCCGACGGAGAGCCGGGCGAGGTTGTAATCGACATATCAAAGGGGCTTCCGTGCGGACTTGCAATGTACTATTTCAACGATGTAGAAAGTACTCAAAAAACCTGGCGCAACGGTTATTACCATACAGGCGACTTAGCTTGGAGAGACGAAGACGGCTTCTTCTACTATGTAGGAAGAGTTGACGATGTTATTAAATCTTCGGGTTATCGTATAGGACCATTTGAGATTGAGTCGGTAATTATGGAATTGCCGTATGTTCTTGAGTGCGGAGTTTCTGCTGCTCCTGATGAAGTCAGGGGACAGGTAGTCAAAGCAAGTATTGTTCTGGTAAAGGGTACAGAACCTACAGAAGAACTCAAAAAAGAAATCCAAAATTACGTTAAACAACATACCGCTCCGTATAAATATCCTCGTATAGTTGTCTTCAAAGACAGTCTTCCGAAGACAACCAGCGGTAAAATTCAAAGAAACAAGCTTTAATGATTTTTGATATCAGGTGAAATATGAATTATAAACGGCTAACAATATTGTGCGGGCATTACGGTTCTGGAAAAACCAATATCGCTGTTAATATGGCTTTTGATTTAAAGAATAAATATGAAAAAGTCTCGGTTGCCGATTTGGATATAGTAAACCCTTATTTTCGTACAAAAGATTCAGAGAAAGATTTTGAAGAGAGAGGAATAAAGCTCATATGTTCTCAGTTCGCTTCTTCTAACGTTGATTTGCCGTCAATGCCTACAGAGCTATATTCGATAACTGATGAAAAAGATACCCACTTTGTTCTTGATATAGGCGGCGATGACAGAGGAGCCTTGGCTCTCGGCAGACTCTCGGATATGATAAAAAGTGAAAACGACTATGAAATGTTAATGGTTATTAATAAATTCCGTCCGTTGACTCCTGACGCGGACTCAACTATTGAAGTTATGCGCGAGATAGAGTGTGCCTGCAAAATTCCTTTTACCGGAATAATCAATAACTCAAATCTAGGTGAAGAAACAACGGCGCAAGATGTTATTAATTCTTTTGAATATGCACAAGAAGTATCAAAAAAAAGTAAACTTCCTATAGTTTTAACAACAGTTAAACATAATATATACGAAGAACTTATTGGAAAAGCAGAAAACCTTTTACCATTGCATTTACAATCAAAGCTGGTATAATTATATTAATATAGAAAATGAAAGAAAAGGGGAAATAAATATGGCAAAATTAACCTTCAAGACCGATAACTGCAAAGGCTGTTCTTTGTGCATTTATGCTTGTCCTAAGAACCTTTTGAGTTTAGACCTTGAAACCATCAACAAAAAAGGACATCATCCTGCTCACATAGTCGAAATGGACAAATGTATTGGCTGTGCGTCATGCGCTATGATGTGCCCCGACTGTATTATTAAAGTTGAAAGGTAGTGAGAATATGAGTGAGAAAGTTTTGATGAAAGGTAACGAGGCTATAGCCGAAGCAGCAATTTTAGCAGGTTGCAGACATTATTTTGGCTATCCTATAACACCTCAAACAGAAATAGCCGCATATATGGCTAAGAAGATGCCCAAAATAGGAGGCACATTTTTACAGGCTGAAAGCGAGATCGCTGCAATCAATATGGTGTACGGCGTATCTTCTGCAGGCAAAAGAGTAATGACTTCTTCTTCGTCACCGGGCGTGTCATTAAAAGGAGAGGGCTTGTCATATTTAGCGGGTTCTGATCTTCCTGCACTTATCGTAAATGTTCAGCGCGGAGGTCCCGGTTTGGGCGGAATTCAGCCTAGTCAGTCAGACTATTTTCAGTCTACCAGAGGCGGCGGTCACGGCGACTATCATATGATTGTTTTAGCGCCGTCTTCTGTTCAGGAAATGGCAGAGCTTACTGTAAAAGGCTTTGAACTCGCTGATACATATCGAATGACATCAATGATTTTGGCAGACGGCACAATGGGCCAGATGATGGAGCCTGTGTCGCTCGATTTTGATATCAAACCTCAGATCGAAAAACCGTGGGCTACCACAGGAACAAAAATGGAGCGCGAGCATAATATAGTAAACTCGCTTTCTCTTGTTCCCGAAGAGCTTGAAATGTTAAACTTCAAGCGTTACGAGCGTTATGCCGAAATAGAGAAAAACGAATGCATGTATGAAGAATATAAATGCGATGACGCTGATATTATTCTGGTTGCTTTCGGTATTGCGGCACGTGTTTCCAAAAACGCTGTAGACGCAGCCCGTGCCCAGGGAATCAAAGCAGGTCTTATCAGACCGATAACACTTTGGCCGTTCCCGAAGGCTCCGTTTGAAAAAGCCGTAGAACACGCTAAAGCGTTTATAAGCGTTGAGCTTTCAATGGGTCAGATGATAGAAGATGTAAAACTTGCATCATCGTGTAAACTTCCGGTATATTTATGCAACCGCGTTGGCGGTATGATTCCGGATCCTGAAATGGTATTTGCAAAAATCAAAGAAATAGCAAACGGAGGTGCTAACTAATGGTAGTATTTGATAAACCTCATGCACTTATAGATGTTCCTATGCACTATTGCCCCGGATGCACACACGGTATCATTCACCGTTTGGTAGCCGAGTGTATTGACGAGTTAGGTATAGAGGGCAAGACGATCGGTATTGCTCCGGTTGGATGTTCGGTTATGGCATATAATTATTTTAATTGTGATATGATCGAGGCAGCTCATGGAAGAGCTCCGGCGGTTGCTACCGGCGTAAAGCGTTCCGATCCTGAGAACAACATAGTATTTACATATCAGGGAGACGGAGACTTAGCCTCTATCGGTATGGCTGAAACAGTACATGCTGCGGCAAGAAACGAAAATATAACTGTTATTTTTATTAATAACGCAATTTACGGTATGACCGGCGGTCAGATGGCTCCTACATCTCTTATCGGTCAGGTTACGCAAACTTCTCCTTACGGCAGAGATGAAAAGCTGTGCGGATACCCTATAAAGGTTTGTGAAATGCTTTCAGAGCTAGAAGGTCCCGAGTATTTGGAGCGTGTAACCGTAAACAGTGTCAAAAATATCAGAAACGCTAAAAAAGCTATTAAAAAGGCCTTTCAAAATCAGATCGATAACAAAGGTTTTTCACTTGTAGAGGTTATCTCCTCTTGTCCTACTAACTGGGGCATGACTCCTAAAAAAGCGTTAGAGTGGATTGACACCAATATGATACCGTATTATCCGTTAGGCGTTTACAAGGATAGATCGGCGAACAAGGAGGCAGAATAATGAGTACTAAACAAATATTGCTCTCCGGTTTTGGCGGACAGGGAATTTTATTTGCAGGAAAATTTTTAGCATATAAGGGACTTATAGAGGATAAGCAGCTTAGCTGGCTGCCGTCTTACGGTCCTGAGATGCGTGGAGGAACTGCAAGCTGTTCGGTTATTATTTCTGATACACCCGTAGGATCTCCGATAGTATCAAAGCCCGATATACTTATTGCTATGAATCTGCCGTCTTTGGACAGA
Source organism: Ruminococcaceae bacterium UBA2719 (assembly GCA_002353935.1). Taxonomy (GTDB): domain Bacteria; phylum Bacillota; class Clostridia; order Oscillospirales; family Acutalibacteraceae; genus Ruminococcoides. The sequence continues at coordinate 36,106 of DEKP01000021.1, forward strand.
TACGAAAGCGCTGTAGTAAAAGGCGGAATAATTTTTGCAGATTCTACCTTGATTGAAAGAAAGGTTGAGCGCGACGATGTAGAGGTTCACTACATACCTGCTACAAAATTAGCGAGCGACAACGAACTGGGAAATCTTGCTAATATGATTATTGTAGGAAAGTTATTGTCTGTATTAGATGATTTTAATGATGAAAGCGTAAACGCGGCTTTATCAAAGGTAATTTCTGCAAAGCACGCCGATATGAAAGATGTAAACCTCAAAGCGCTTACCTTAGGAGCAGAATACAAGGAGGATTAACTGTTAATTATGGATATCAAATTTGTAAAATCTAATAAATTAAAAGAAAAGCCGGACCCGTCCACACTGGGTTTTGGTAAAATCTTTACAGACCATATGTTTGTTATGGATTATAACAAAGAAGAGGGATGGCATGACGCAAGAATAGTTCCGTTTGAGAATTTATCTATTCATCCTGCTTCTACAGTATTGCACTATGGTTCTGAAATTTTTGAGGGTTTAAAGGCATATAGAAGAACAGACGGCACTGTTCAGCTTTTCCGTCCTATTGAAAATATTCGCAGAATGAATAATTCTGCAGAACGTTTGTGTCTGCCTCAGCTTGATGAAGAAGACGCTTTGGAAGCTCTTGTGAAATTTGTTGAGATTGAGCAGGATTGGACTCCGTCTCAAAAAGGCACTTCGTTATATTTGCGTCCGTTTATGTTCGGAAACGACGAGTCCTTGGGCGTTCATGCGGTAAATAATGCTACTTTTATTATTATCGCTTCTCCGGTTGGTTCATATTATAAAGAAGGAATCAATCCGGTGAAAATCATGATAGAAGACGAAGATGTTCGTGCAGTACGCGGCGGCACAGGATATGCAAAATGCGGCGGTAACTATGCAGCTTCAAATCGTGCAGGAGAGCGTGCTGAACAAAAAGGCTATTCACAGGTGCTTTGGCTTGATGGCGTAGAGCGCAAGTATGTTGAAGAAGTCGGCGCTATGAACGTAATGTTTAAGATAAACGGTGAGATAATTACGCCAAAGCTTACAGGTTCAATTTTGCCCGGAATTACAAGAAAATCTTGTATTGAAGTTTTAAAGAGTGAAGGTTATAATGTCAGCGAAAGACTGTTAAGCGTTGATGAGCTTGAACAGGCTATGGATGACGGTACTCTTGAAGAGGCATGGGGCTGTGGTACGGCGGCGGTTGTATCGCCGATAGGAGAGCTCTGTTATAAGGATAAAAAATCTATTATTAACTCAGGTAAAATCGGAGACGTTACCCAGCATTTATATGATACTTTAACCGGTATCCAGTGGGGAGAAGTTGAAGATAAATTTGACTGGACTTATCCGATATCAAAGCCTTGACAATTAAAAATTAATGTGTTAGAATACACGCAGTAAATGCGTTGAAGAAATTATTTACGGTATATTTTCATTTAAGAGAGCTGCCAAAGGGTGCAAGGCAGTATGTATTTACCGATAAAGTCTCATTTCGGAGCAGAGCTGCAGAACTAAAGTAAGCAGCTACGGATTGTCCCGTTATCATGACAGAGGGCTTGTCAGAGCCTAATGAGTTGACCGCTTTTTACGGTAAACAGGGTGGTACCGCGATGATTTCGTCCCTGAGGTTAGAAGCCTCAGGGACTTTTTATATTGATATATGTTATTGATATTTAGTATTAATTATGAAAAGAGGATTTTTTATGAAACAAGTCAAAATTGCCGACACGACCTTATCAAGTAATAATAGAACTTTATCTTTTAAAGAAAAGCTAGAAATTGCCAGAAAGTTAGAACGACTATGTGTTGACACTATAGAAATATCCTCGATAACAAATGTAAAACCCGATACGCTTTTTGTGCGCACAATTTCATCTTTTGTAAAAAACAGCACGATATCCGTAGGGGCAGGAGCAAGCTTAGAGAGTATTAAGCTTGCGGCAGATTCACTCTCGGCTTGCGCAAAAAAGCGAATCAGGATCGAACTTCCCGTAAGCGCGGTTAACATGGAATATTCCATGCACAAAAAACCCGCTAAGATGCTCGAATATATCAAAGAGTGTTTTACACTTGCAAAGAGCTTGTGTGAGGACGTTGAATTTGTAGCGTTTGACGCAACAAGAGCTGAAGCAGAATTTTTAGATAAAGCAATACAGACAGCGGTAGAAAGCGGAGCTACTTTAGTAACGCTTTGTGATTCAGCGTGTAGATTGCTTCCGGATGATTTCAGCGATTTTGTAAAGGCAATAAAAGAAAAGGTCAACGTTGAGGTTGGCGTTTTGTGCGATAACAAAAATTCGCTTGCCTGCGCTGCTTGTATTATGTCTGTTACCAATAGCGGAGCAAATTATGTAAAAACCGATTCAGAGGGTGCTATAACCCCTCTGGGAGAGTTTTGCAATATGATCAACAGCTGCAAGGAGAATTATTCTCTTTCTTGTAAAATCAAGTTTACAGAGTTAAACAGAATCGTTAATCAAATATCTTGGATTTTGAGCTCTGATAAAAATCCAAGCAGCATTGCTGTGTCATCAGATATAAACGAAGATGACTTTGTCCTCAGTCTATCCGATACAAAGGAAACGATAAAGTCTTTTATAGAAAAATTAGGTTATGATTTGTCAGATGAAGATTTAGACAAAGTATATGAGGAGTTTTTGCATACATCAGAGAAAAAGCATATCGGAGCTAAGGAACTTGATGCAATTATTGCTTCTACTGCGTTACAGGTACCGTCTACATATAAGCTTGACAGTTACGTAATTAACAGCGGAAATATCATTACCGCAAGCGCTCAGGTAACTTTAGAAAAAGATGGCGAAAAGATGAGCGGAATTTCTGTGGGAGACGGTCCGATTGATGCTTCCTTTTTAGCCTTAGAGCAAATTATAGGCAGACACTTTGAGCTGGATGATTTTCAAATTAGCGCGATAACCAGAGGCAAAGAAGCTATGGGCAGCGCAGTTGTGCGCTTACGTGACGGCGGAAAATTGTATTCCGGAACAGGCATTTCTACAGATATCATAGGCGCGTCAATCAGGGCTTATTTGAGCGCGGTCAATAAAATCGTTTATGAGGAGGACTAAAAGGTGAGACTTTCTTTTTCGACAAAAGGATGGCACAATAATTCTTTTGAGGAGTTTTGTGATATAGCAAACTATTTAGGCTTTGAAGGAATAGAGCCACATAATATACACAACGAAATGTTCACACAAAAAGACGGGGCCTTTTATGATTATAATATACCTTCAACCCGTAGAAAATTATACGAGAAAAAGCTTTCGATGCCGTGTATTGACGCTATCTGCAATATCAGCGATGAGAGCCAATTTGAAGCTTGTCTTGAAGAAATTACAAAGTGCATTGATATCGCTCAAGTTTTAAAAATTAAGAATGTTCGTCTGCGTGCGGAAAAAGCTGATAATACGGACGAGGCTATAAAAAATATCTATAAGATTATCTCAGAGGCCTTGCCGCTTGCTCAGGAAAAAGAAATTACAGTTTTGCTGGAAACATCGGGCTTGTTTGCTGATACTGCATTGTTAAGAGACACGCTTGAAAACTTTGCTTCCGACTATCTTGCGTCGCTGTGGAATCTCTCAGCTCAATATTTTAATTCTAAAGAATCTCCTGCACAAGTAATCAGCAATCTAGGCGCTTATGTAAAACACGTTCATATTAATGACGCAACAGTAAAAGACGGCAAGATAGAATATTGTCTCTTGGGAGAGGGAGATTTGCCTATTTCGCAGATGATGAAGGCGCTTCGTTCCGTGAATTTTGATGGCTTTATATCTTTGGTATGGGATCCTTCGTGGTGCGAAGATCTGGATGATATGGAGATCATCTTTTCTCAGTTTATAGATTATATGAAGCAGTTTTCCGATACTTCAAAAAACGAAAGCGTTTTATACTATAACCGCGCTCATACAGGAAAATTTGTATGGAAAAAAGAAACTTTAATCGAAGCTACCTTTAGCGATGTTCTCGACAAAATGGTTAAGGAATTTCCGGATCAGTATGCCTTAAAATATACAACGCTTGATTATACCCGCACATATTCTCAGTTTAGAGACGATGTAGATGAATTTGCCCGTTCGCTTGTATCGCTAGGAGTAAAAGCAGGAACTCACGTTGCTGTTTGGGCTTCTAACGTACCCCAGTGGTACATAGCTTTTTGGGCAACAGTAAAATTGGGAGCAGTATTGGTAACAGTAAATACCGCATATAAAATTCACGAAGCAGAATATTTATTAAAGCAGAGCGACACTCATACGTTAATAATGACTTACGGCGCTAAGGATACTTCTTACGGTGATATTATCTCTAAGCTTTGTCCTGAGCTTGAAAATGTTAAGGATGGGGACCAGCTTCATTCAAAACGTCTGCCGTTTTTGAGAAACGTTATTACAGTCGGATTTAAGCAAAAGGGCTGTTTAACTTGGGAAAAAGCCCTTGAATATTCTTCAAAAACTCCTCTTAGTGAAGTTTATCGCATGGCAGCGGAGGTTGATAAGGACGACGTATGCAATATGCAGTATACGTCCGGTACAACAGGCTTTCCGAAAGGTGTAATGCTCACTCACTATAATATTGTAAATAACGGTAAATGTATCGGAGACAGAATGGATCTTTCGACTGCGGACAGGATGATGATACAGGTTCCCATGTTCCATTGTTTTGGTATGGTTTTGGCTATGACTGCTTCTATGACTCATGGTGCTACGATTTTACCGTTACCTTATTTTTCTCCTAAACCTGCGCTTTCATGTATTAATAATGAGCATATTACGGCGTTTCATGGTGTACCGACCATGTTTATTGCTTTGCTAGAGCATGAGGATTTTTCAAAAACCGATTTTTCATATATGCGTACCGGTATTATGGCAGGCTCGCCATGTCCGATTTCTGCAATGCGTGATGTGGTTGAAAAAATGAATATGCATGAAATCACAATCGTTTACGGTCAGACAGAGGCTTCTCCGGGCTGTACGATGAGTTCTATCGATGATTCAATCGATGTGCGTGTGGCGACAGTAGGTAGGCCGCTTCCGGAAATTGAGTGCAAAATTGTAAATTCCGAAACTGGAGAAGAGTGTGAGGATGAGATAACCGGTGAATTTGTCGCAAGAGGCTATAATATCATGAAGGGTTACTACAAAATGCCTGAAGAAACTGCTGCGGCAATCGACAAAGAAGGTTGGCTTCATACCGGTGATCTTGCCTGCCGTACAAAAGAAGGCAACTATCGTATAACAGGTCGCTTAAAAGATATGATCATTCGCGGCGGCGAAAATATCTATCCAAAAGAGATTGAAGAATTTATCTATACCAATCAAAAGGTCTCAGACGTTCAGGTCATTGGTGTGCCTGACGAGCAATACGGCGAAGAAATCATGGCATGCATTATCTTAAAAGAGGGCGAAACCATGACGGAAGATGAGATGCGCTCTTATATTTCCAGCAACATGGCTCGCCATAAGGTACCGCGTTATATAGACTTTGTTAAGGAATTTCCGATGAATGCTGCCGGTAAAATTTTGAAGTATAAAATGCGTGAAGACGCTATTAAAAAATTAGGCTTGGAAAAGGCAGACAGCGTGGTGACTGCATAATGAAAAACGGATATCAGATAATTGATGCGCATTGTCATATATATCCTGAAAAAATTGCACAAAAAGCTGTTGCGGGTACAGACACCTTTTATGGTACTACAGCAAAATGTTTAGGCACTACGGCAGATCTTTTTGATCAGGATAAAAAATGTGGAATAGATCACAGCCTTGTACAGTCGGTTGCAACAACTCCTAAGCAGGTTAGATCCATTAATCAGTTTATCGCAGATGAAGTTAATCGCTCTAACTCAAAACTCACAGGGCTTGGCACTTTGCATCCGGACTCAGAAAATTTGCGCGAGGATGTTGAAAATATAATATCTTTGGGACTTGTTGGGGTTAAACTCCACCCGGATATTCAAAAATTTAAGATCGACGATTACAGATGTCTTAAAATTTATGAACTATGCGAGCATTTTCATTTGCCGATACTTATGCATACCGGAGATTCTCGATATGATTATTCAAACCCTAATCGTCTTCTACCTGTTTTGAAAATTTATAAGAATTTAACCGTTATCGGAGCGCATTTCGGCGGCTGGTCGATTTGGGAAGAAGCTTCAAAAAAGCTGTGCGATTTGGAGAATTTGTATGTTGATTGTTCTTCAACTTTTGCTTGGGTCAAAAACGATACTGTTTTACAAATGATTCGCAGATACGGCGCAAAAAGGGTGCTTTTCGGTACTGATTTTCCTATGTGGTCACCGGTAGAAGAAGTGGACAGATTTTTCACTCTTGATTTAACAGACGATGAAAAACGAGTGATACTTTCAGAAAACGCCAAAAAAGTTTATAATATTAATATTTGATATAAAGTCATTGAGCCCTAGATAAACGATAGCTTATCATAAGGGCTTTGATTTTATTTACAGATGATTTTTCTCGTATGTTTCTGATGTTTATATGAATTAGCACAATAATGTGTTGCTTTTTGTTGTGTGATATCGATAAACTTGACTCAAATAGCTTTTTGTTATAAAATTATTTTAATGCTAATATCGAATGATCGGTAAAATGATTTGTGTAGGATAGAAAATCAAAAAAGTTGTTGTAATCTTATATTTTGAAGGAGGGAGCATTACGGAAACCAAAAGACCCGGAATCAAAAAACAATTGTTGAATATTTTGCTTCTTGCAGTATTGATTTCAGTAACCTTCTATATAATATTTAATAACGCAGACGGATTTGGTTTTAATTCTTTAATGGACTTTGTTGCCAATATTCATTGGCCGTTTTTAGTTGGAGCTTTTATATGTATGATTATGCATATGGGGTTTAAAGGTCTGAGCTTAGGGGTGTTGAATAAGCATCTGGGCTATAAGAAAAAACTGTTTGAGAATTATTCATATGCATCCGCCGACATTTATTTTTCTGCAATAACACCTTCGGCGACGGGCGGACAACCTGCGTCAGCTTATTATATGGTAAAAGACGGAATACCGTTGTCAATCACAACAGCGATATTATCGTTTAATCTTTTTATGTATACGAGCAATTTGATTTTTGTAGGTTTGCTTGCTTTTCTTATTAGACCTACGCTGTTTTTACAGTTTGAATTATGGGTCAAACTGTTTATTATAGCAGGATTTTTGGTGCAGAGTGGATTCTTAGCCATATATATTATGATTATTGTGTCTAAAAAGACGGTTCTGCGGCTTGCAAAATGGCTAGTCAATTTATTGTGCTTTTTGCGTATTTTTAAAGATAAAGACAAATATATGAAACGAATAGAAGATAGCGTTAACCGTTTTCGTGCTTCTATTGAACTGGTTAGCAAGAGCAAAAAGATGGTTGTTACTACATTTACTCTTAATTTTTTAGAACGAATTGGATATCTCGCAATCGGTGTGCTTGTGTTTTTTGGAGCTAAGTATAATATGCCTAATTTATCATCTATAGATGTTTCGGTTATTGATGTTTTTGCGCTTGAAACATATGCTATGTTAGGCGCATATTGCGTTCCGCTCCCCGGAGCGGTAGGGGCAAGCGAGGGAATCTTTTTTTCAATTTTCTCGCTTTTGATCAATAATAAGATTCTTTTAAATTCTACGATGGTAACAACGCGTGCGATTACATTTTATATCTGTTTTATATTTGCAGGAATTGTAACGCTTGTTCATCATATAAAAGTCAACTTTATCCGTCCGCATAGGCTTAGTAAGATGAAAACTTAAAAAACAACTCCCCGCCTAAACGGGGAGTTAATTATTTGCAATAAAAGAAAAACAATTCAAAATATATTGCCGGGTTAGCTAAAATATTTTCTAAGTTTCAAACCGTCTTTGAATACGAAAAATTTTTCCAAAACAGTTGAAAATCTTCCAATTAGCCAGCCATTTACAACAGCGCAGATAATGGTTCCGATTTTGACTCCTTCAAAATGCCACAGACCGAAAAAGTAAAACGACATAATTATTGCAATGACACAGCTTGTACAATCATAACACATTTTTATCCTATGTATTTTTTTCTGATATTTTAAGGCGATTTCTTTTACAAAAAGTTCATATACTTCCGGCGCAATATATGTATGAAAAAGACACGAAATGCTAAACGAACCGATGATTATGCCCAGTACAAAAAATACCATTCGCACAGCGAGTGTATTAGGGGTTATAAAGCTTACTATCCACATACATCCGTCCAGCATAAAGCCGTATATAACAGCGGTGACAAAAGAGAAAAGAAAATAAATTTTAAATTTTCTGAGTACTATTATGAGCACTATAAGCAAGATTGCCTGTAGTGTATATTCTGCCATTCCAAAAGTAAAAAAGCTGAAAATAGGGGATAGCTTTAGATATAAAAGATAAGCTGGAGCTACTACCATCGACATACCAAAATTTGCTGCCTCCATCAGTGCAGCACTCATGGCAAGAAAGAAAAGCCCGATAATATACGCAAATTCTGTATAGAAAACATGTTTTTTCATTTTAGTCTCCAAACTATAGGTAGTTTTTTGATCTGTATTAAAAAATCACAGCCTGCTGACTGTGATTTTTAATTTACAAATTCCAGTGCATAATTGTTTTTCCGTATGATTTTTTTGCGTCTGTATCAAAGGCTTTTTTGATATCCGAAAAGTTATTGATCTCAACAACGTTTGATACAAGTCTTGAAAGATAAGAAATCATATCGGGGTAAGCTTTGTACAATTCAACTGTGTTTTCAAAATCTTTTTTTCCGCTTCTGCTGGTACCGTATAAGCGCAGACCTTTTTCAAGAATCATTCTTGTGTTGACGGGAACTGCATATTCGCTGACGCCCATAAGAGCAATCGTACCCTCAGGTCGGATATATTTTATGATTTGTTCAATTGCAATTGAAGAGCCGTTGCCGCCTACACACTCGAATGCGTGATCAACTTCTAAATTTTTAGGGATCTGCGTTGTTAAAAAAGTTTCATCTGCAAAGGAAAAGTCAGAGAGCTTATCTGAATTTATCCCGAATATATAGATTTTGATGTCAGAAAAAGTCTTTTTGAGAATCAAAGCAGTAATCAGCGCAAGATTTCCGTCTCCCCATACGCCGATTGTGGTTTTTCTGTTATGGGCGATTGTTTTGAAACGCTCTACCGCATGATAGCCTACGCTCACCATTTCGGTAAAAGCTGCAACATTTTTATCAATAAAATCGGGTAGTTTTACTACGCGGTCTTTATTAAGCGCTACATATTCGCTCAAAAATCCGTCTGCGCTGCTGCCGCAAAACTTGCTTGATCTAAGATAGTTTTCCGCTATATAATCATCGCTTTCGCAAGGAATATTAGGCACCATTACAACGGTATCGCCTGCTTGAAAAGTGTTGCTGTCATCTTTTACAACAGTACCGATGCCTTCATGTATGAGGGCCAGAGGTAACTTTTCTTTTAGAACTTTAGCGTCTCTGGTACCCAAAAAGTAGCGCATATCGGCATTGCAAATTGACAGGTGCGATGGCCGCACTATCACCTTATCTTTTATATCGATATCCGAAAAAGCGATTTCAAATCGCCGTGGAGCAATTAGTCTGTATACTGTATTAATCATCGAAGGTTTCCTCTAAAAGCGAACGCGCAATCCTCAAATCATAAGGATAGGTGATTTTTATATTGTAAGTTTCGCCTTTTATCAGTTTTACTTTTTGACCTTTGATAGTTAAAATCTTTGCTGCGTCGGTCAAAATTTCTTTTTCTTCATCGGTCAGCGAATTATATGTTTCATAAAGATTTTTTGCTTTGAAAGATTGCGGGGTTTGTCCCTGATACATTTTTTTGCGATTGGGGATAGCGCTGATATAGTTTTCGTCTTCGCTCTCAACGATCGTATCGGTAGCGCAAATCACGGTATCGCAGGCGCCGAACTTTTTTGCAGCCTTAATGTTTTCTTCTATAATACGATGCGTTACAAATGGACGTACAGAGTCATGAGTAACAATAATGGTATCATCGTCTAACCCGTAGTTACTCTTAATATATTCTATAGAATTCATTATTGTTTCGTTTCTGGTTAAACCGCCTTCTATGACAACGATTTTTTCAGATTCTCCGCTGTACTTTTTTAAAATTTGTTTTGTGTGGTCGATCCAGTTTTTTGGAGTGAGCACGATAACTTTTTCAAATTCAGGATCGAGAATAAATTTATCAACCGTATAGCTGATTATAGGTTTATTTTTTATTTCTAAAAATTGTTTAGGCATATCGTTAGAGCCCATTCTTGTGCCGACGCCGCCGGCAAGAATCACAGCAAATACCATAATATCCTCCTAAATTATTTCCCCTTGATAGTTAAAATCAATGGGTGCATTTTTATCAACTATGCTTTCTATATCCAATCTGTAAAAATCATGAGCAGACTGCCTTTGAGAGATGGGCAGAAGCTCAGTATAATCTTGTCCGTACCAAAGTTTTAGGTAGTTGTCATATCCTATAGGGATAAAGGTGTCTATACCTTCAAATTTACATGGAATCACTTTGTCAAACCATTCTATCGGCATACTGCCTCTGTATTTGTGGTCTGTAGCGGGGGGCAGAACATAGCCGGTGTTTTTGTTTTCATATTTTCTGAGGATTTTATCATAGTGTTTTGAATAGGTATCCATGGAAAAAATTCTTAAAAGAGGCAGAACAAGCTTTGACAAAAGATATTTTTTGCCTTTTCTTGCCTTATTTTTCCATCTGACATTCATAATAAGTCGCAAGCGCATTAAATGATTAAAGTGGTTTATTTGTTTTCTTTCACTTGAAGCTGTTTTGTCAAAGACAAACAGATCGAGTGATACACCTTTTGGCATATCATAATCGTCTGAATATTTTGTAGCAAAATATGTGTTTTTAGCAGTGATTTTATCAAAGAAAAAATGATATCCGTTTTTATTTTCAAAAGTCTGGTAAAAATATTTGTCAGAAAGTTGCTTTGGTGCAATCTTTTTGAATTTTTCAAAATCTTCTCTCAAAAACGCAACGTCAACATCGTCGTCCCAGGGGATAAAACCTTTGTGCCTGACAGCGCCAAGCATACTGCCTCCGGAGAGAAAATAGTTGATTTGATTTTCGCGACAGATACGGTCAACTTCTTTTAAAATATCCAGTTCAATATTTCTTATCTTAGAAAGCTTTCCGTCATATTGGCGGTTGATAAAATCCTTTTGCAAATCAAATTTTTCCAGCATAGGAGAGAGGGTGTACCTTAGCGCATCTTCTTTACTTGTAATGGTTTCATAGCCTATAGAATTCAATTTTCCGCAGGATATACAAGCATAGCTTTTTTCGGTGTTTTTTGCTTTGTTAAAATCGCTATAAGAAATTTTAATTCCATATTTGAATAATAACGGATAAAGCCTAGTTTTTATTTCATACAAATTGAAGTCATAGCTTTTGGTAAGATAGACATTTGCTCTTTTTCCGAATTTTGAAACTATAAATATAGAATTTATTGCGTCACAAATATAAGTAACGGAGAAATCGTTTACAATATCCGTATCTTTTATTTCAATTATGTCTTTATCATTTATATCAGCGCATATTTTATCAAAATTTAAAAGTTTGCAATTTATCTCACAGCCAAATAGATTTGGCACAATCAGCTCTTTGATGAAAACATCGTTTATATGAGCTTTTAAAGTAGTTTGAATCTCGTTTAATTTGTCGTTGTGAGCAGTTAAAAACTCCATCTCGGCATATTTCATAACGGTTTTATCGGGTTTTATATCACCGGATAAAACAACGCAGATGAATTCTTTGCCTTTTGCAGCGCTTAGCGCCGAGTTTAAATCGCTGATATCATAATTTTCAAGGTCCAAACAATAAATAAGTTTATCAAAAGAAAAGGAAATATCTGTTGCGTTATCATAGCATTCATACGAAATACTTGTCGTTTTTTTCAGCAAAGCCAGTGTGTCTTTAAGATGTTCCAAAAGCGCAGATTTTCCGACAATACATACGCGCTCATTATCTAAAAGCTTTTTTTCTTCGATTGATTTTGCTGACATGAATATTTCGTTGCAGATAAAATCGTTCAACATATATTTCCTCAAAAATTATTTTTTACTTGCCTGATATTTTTCGAAGGCTTCTTTTACATCACCGTCAAAAATAAGCTCGCCTTTTTTTAAGAAAATCGCTCGGTCGCAAATTTCTTGAACAGAGTCTTTATTGTGGCTGACGTATAAAACGGTAGTGCCGCTTTCTATTATTTCGCTGATTTTGTTTTTACATTTCTTTTTGAATGAAGCGTCGCCGACTGACAAAGCCTCGTCAACAACCAAGATATCAGGTTCAATATTGACATTGATAGCAAAGCCCAAACGCATTTTCATACCGCTTGAATATGTTCTGACAGGCTGATCTATATAATCGCCGAGTTGAGCGAAATCAATGATTCTTTCCTCGATAGTTTTGATATAGGCGTCTCTCAGTCCCAGAATATAACCTTTCAGGTATATATTCTCTCTGCCGGTCATCTCGCTCGAAAATCCCGCAGTAAGCTCCAAAAGCGCTGCTACCTTGCCGTTTACTTCTACTGTTCCCGAAGAGGGGTGTGCAACACCGGTTATCATCTTAAGTATAGTAGATTTGCCGGCGCCGTTATCGCCGATTATGCCCAGAGATTCCCCCGGATAAATATCAAACGAAACACCCTTAAGCGCCTTGTTGATTTTAGCATGGCGCGGTTTTATAAAAAGAGCCCTAAAGCGCTCCTGATCATTTTTGTACAGGGTATAATCTTTATATACGTTTTTAAAAGAGATTATAGGCTTAGTTGTATCCATAAATTTCTCCTTACAGCTTATAAAACATCAGGCAGCGTTTTGCGCAGTCTGTTGTAATTAAATACTCCGAATCCGATAATGAATGCAAATTCTATGAGAAATACATATAGCTCATTAGGATATTCCCAAAACCATCTGTGATAGATAAAGGCGTTTCTGTATCCGTTTGCAAAGAAGTTGATTGGATTTAAAAGCATAAAATAATGTATAGCACCTGTATAGTTGTAGCTGTCATATACAATACCTGTTAACCAAAAGATACCCGACATAATAGACATGATCATGTTTTCAAAATCACGAGAAAAAGCGCTCATCGGAGCTGTAGACCACATCAAAGCCAAGAAGAATAAGAACATAAGCGGACAATATATGAAAAATTGCAGATTATATATGCTCGGTTCAACCTTCGATACAAATATCAGATACAGATACATCAAAAACGAAAGGAATATATGAACATAAAGTCTTGCAACAGAGGTGTAGGTCATAATAGTAGAAACAGGAAAGCTGACCTTTGTTACAAACTGGCGGTTCTCTCTGATAGATTTTGCGCCCTGAGTTATGCTGTCTGTTATAAAAAACCAAGGGATAAAACCAACCAACATAAATGTAAAACGGTCAAAGGTGCCAACATCGGTATCACCGATAAATACATGTACATTTCCAAGGTTCTTTATTCCTATCGTAAAAGCGAACCAATAAACAAAAAGAGTGAATAGCGGTTTAACAACAGCCCACAAAGGACCGATTACCGCGCCCTTGTATTTTTTAATGAGCTCATTTTTAGCAAGCACAAGTATCTGTTTGCCAAAATGTCTGTGTTCCTTAAAAATTTGGAACAATTCGATCAACTCCTTCAATATGAAAGTATAATCAATATATTTACCCAAAATAACCCATATTAAGATAGATATATTATATAACACTTTATAAATTTGTCAACTCAAACCGGCGCCGATAAGCATATCAAAAACATAGAAAATATCTTTAATTTCATCAAGTTTTTTATGCAAAAACAAACCAAATGTAAATTTTATTAATGATATCAAACATAAAATAAAGAAGCAATAAAAACAGACGAAAGAAGCTTTGTTAAAATCAGCAACAAAAAATGCGTCAAAATATATAAAAATTATGCTCAAATTTTTATGTTAACATGTTTGTATAATTCGTTGACAAAATGTAGGATAGATAATATAATTTTAAACTGTATTAAAATTAATTCAAACTATATTGAAATACAAAATTCATATGAGGAGGGTGTTTTATTTGGGGAAAAACGCTATTCTGTCGCTAAAAGATATTTATTTTAATTACGGCAATGAGGTTATATTAAACGGGATAAATCTTGATATTTATGACAAAGAGTTTATTACGCTTTTAGGTCCTTCCGGCTGCGGAAAAACAACTACGCTGAGAATCATAGCAGGCTTTGAAACGCCAAAATCAGGCGAGGTTTATTTTGAGAATAAGCTTATAAATGATTTGCCACCGTATAAACGTAGTATTAATACGGTTTTTCAAAAATATGCGCTTTTTCCGCATCTTAATGTTTTTGATAACGTAGCATTCGGACTTAAGCTCAAAAAAATGCCCAAAAAAGAAATAGAAAAAAAGGTAAAGCATATGCTTTCTATAGTTGATTTGAAAGGATATGAAAAGCGTTCGGTCTCTGCGCTTTCAGGCGGCCAGCAGCAAAGAGTTGCCATAGCCAGAGCTCTTGTGTGCGATCCTGATGTTGTGCTTTTGGATGAACCTTTGGGAGCGCTTGATCTAAAACTGAGAAAAGATATGCAGCTTGAATTAAAACAGCTTCAGCAAAAAACTCAAAAGACTTTTATATATGTAACTCATGACCAGGAAGAAGCGCTGACAATGAGCGACCGTGTTGTTGTTATGAATAACGGATCTATTGCTCAGATAGGAACGCCCGAAGATATATACAACGAACCAAGCGATGCCTTTGTAGCTGATTTTATCGGTGAAGCTAATATTATAAACGGCATTATGATCGACGACTGTAGGGTAAAAATTCTTCAAAAAGAAATCCCTTGTGTTGACACAGGATTTAAGAAAAATTCTCCTGTAGATGTGGTTATCCGCCCTGAAGATATTGAAGTAGTCGATAAGGACAAGGCTCAATTTATCGGAGTTGTTGAAGATACTGTGTTTAAAGGCGTTCATTTTGAAATGAGTGTTATGTGCGGAAAATGCTTATGGCTGATTCATTCAACAGTAGCTCAAAAAGTCGGCGATACAATAGGCATGTATATAGAACCCGATAATATCCACATTATGAACAAGCTGTTTGCAACTTCAAACAACGAACTTGATTTATCTGTATATTATTCTGACAAGGATGATAATACTACAACTGTTTTAATAGAAGGAAACGAAGTTACTATCAAAGATAAATTCTTTGAAGAAGGAACACTCCTTCATGTTGTCTTGCCGCCGGAAGCGTTAAGTATTGCGGGTGACGGAGTAGGAAATTTAGACGAAGTTTACATAGAGTCAGTTATCTGGAAAGGCGAGCATAATGAGATTATTTTAGAGTCTGATGAAAGAAAATGGATTATGCAAAGCGATACAGACGAACAGGTGGCGACATATGTTCCGATAACTTTTGATTTTTCAAAGGCTGATATTTCTGTTATAAGTGAGGGTGAAAATGAAGAATAAGCGCACATCTTATCCATATTTACTTTGGATGCTGATTTTTACCATTGTGCCTATTGCAATGGTAATATATTATGCCTTTACCGACGAAAGCGGAAAATTTTCACTTTCATCTTTTGTGAACGCGTCTGATTACAGCGAGATCTTTCTGTATTCATTATTGGTAGCGCTTATTTCTACTGCTATTTGTTTGGTGCTGGCATATCCTTTGAGTTTTCGAATTTCACGCTGCAGCAAAAGCAAGCAGCGTATGATAATAATGTTTTTGATGGTACCTATGTGGATGAATTTTCTACTTAGAATTTATGCATGGGTATTGATTTTGCAAAATTACGGCCCGCTTGATATGATCTTATCATTTTTTGGTATAGACATAACGCTGATAGGAAATACTTCGGCGGTGGTTGTCGGTATGGTTTATGAGTTCTTACCGTTTATGATCTTGCCCTTGCATACGGTTATGAGCAAGATAGATAATTCACTTATAGAAGCAGCTCAAGATTTGGGCTCAAATTCATTTTATGTATTTAAAAAGGTTATTTTTCCCCTTAGTATACCGGGAATTATATCAGGAATTACAATGGTATTTGTACCGACAGCAAGCACCTTCTTGGTGGCTCAGTATTTGGGTGGAACACAGTTTATGATCGGCGACGTTATAGAGCGTGTGTTCCAGTCGGATCATCATACAGGCTCTGCAATCGCTTTAGTTTTGATGGTGGTTATTTTAGGATTTTTAGTCTTTATGAACCGCTTTGGAGATGAGGAGGCGGTTGGAGTATGAAAAAACTGTCGTCAAAAATTTATTTTGGAATTATCATGGCGTTTTTATATTTGCCGATTATTTATTTGATTGCCTATTCATTTAACAACGGTAAGACCTCTGTCTGGAAAGGATTTACATTAAAGTGGTACAAAGCTTTATTTTCTGACGCCCAGATTATGGGTAGTCTTTATAATACTTTGATAATTGCCGTTCTTGCATCTGTTATAGCAACAGTACTGGGAACTTGCGCTGCCATAGGGATATATAATTTTAAGGGTGGAATGCGAAGCGCGATTTTAAATGTCTCAAATATTCCGATAATAAATCCCGAGATTGTCACAGGTGTTTCGCTGATGCTTTTGTTTACCTTTGCGGGCAGATTGTTAAACTTTGAAATGGGATTTACTACCGTGCTTTTAGCACATATCGGATTTTGTACTCCGTATGTTATTTTAAATGTTGCACCAAGGCTCAGGCGAATGGATAATTCAATATATGAAGCGGCGCTTGATCTGGGCTGTTCTCCGTTTAAGGCTTTTTACAAGGTTGTCATTCACGAACTAATGCCCGGTATACTTTCAGGCTTTTTAATAAGCTTTACTTATTCGCTGGATGATTTTGTTATCACATATTTTACCAGAGGCAGCAAATTCCAGACGCTTCCGATACAGATTTATACAATGACCCATCAACGTATAAATCCAAAAGCAAATGCGCTTTCAGCTTTGATGTTTGTTATAATTTTTGTTATTTTAATATTAAGTAATATTCGCACCAATAAAAAAGACAGCGAGGTAAGAGCATGAGAAAATTATTTTGTCTTATATCGTTAGCTTTACTGTTAATTTCAACGCTATCATTTAGCGCGTGCACTTCTTCTGATGAAAATGCTGCTACGGACGACTCAATATCAGATTATCAAGGAGAAGTTAACGTCTACAACTGGGGCGAATATATCTCTAACGGCGATGACGATACCTTAGATGTAATAGCTGAATTTGAAAAGGAATATAATATAAAAGTTAATTATACTAATTTTGAAACTAACGAGGAAATGTATAATATCCTTTCAAATTCAAATTCGACATATGATGTCATTATTCCGTCTGACTATATGATAGCTCGTTTGATTGAAGAAAATATGCTTGAAGAAATAGATTATTCAAACATTCCTAATTATAAGAATATTTTAGATAACTTCAAGACTTCCGACTATGATCCGCAGGGGAAATACAGTGTAGCATATGCGTGGGGATATGTCGCTATGGTATACAATACCACTATGATTGAAAAGGGAAGCATAGACAGCTTTTCAGCATTGTGGGATAAAAAATATAAAGATAATGTTTTGATGTTTAATAACTCAAGGGATGCTACAGCTATAGCTATGCAGGTATGTGATCCTGCGATTGATCCCGGATCCAAGAACTTTTCAATTGAAGATATTGACCGTGCTACAAACAAGTTGATTGAGCAAAAATCAATTTTGAAAAAATATGTTATGGATCAGGTCTTTACCGAGATGGAGGGCAATCAAGCGGCAATCGCTCCGTATTATGCAGGCGATATTTATACTATGATGCAGAATAATCCTGATTTGGATTATTGCAAACCTAAAGAGGGCTCTAATCTTTTTGTAGACGCTATGTGTATTCCGACCTGCTGCAAGAACAAAGAAAATGCTGAATTGTTCATAAACTTTATGTGCCGTCCCGATATTGCAGCGGCTAACGCAGAGTATATTGGTTATGCTACGCCTAACAGCGCTGCCTATGATTTATTAGACGATGATATAAAAAACAGCGAGCTTGTATATCCGTCGCAGGAGTATATGGATAAATGCTATACTTTTTCTAATATCGACGATGAGATTTACTCATATATGCAGGAAAAATTTGTAAAAGCGTGCTCATCTTCGGCAGAAATCAGCGAACTGGAAACAAAGCAGACATCGAATTCTGCAAAAATCGCCGTTTTAGTGATTTTGTGCGTTATAATAATCGCTACGATAATAGTAATTATCTATGATATACGGCGAGCGATAAAGAATAGAAATAGAATTAATAAAATATAATTTTAGAATATTTTTTGAGAATGAATAATATCCGTAACCGTG
>DEKP01000021.1:54648-55188 GCA_002353935.1 Ruminococcaceae bacterium UBA2719
ATTTTTATTTTTTAAATTTTGTTGAAATGAGATTGCTCTTTTTTATTATAAGCTTCGTAAGCGGAGTTTCAATATAATAAAAGATGAGACCAATTGTTACACAAAAAACTGCGTTTATTAATAAAAGAAAATATGTATTAATAAAACTAAACCAACTGTAGATTATTTCAGTACAACACCAAAAATACAGCATTTGAACCAAAAAAATATTGTATGAAGCTTTGCCGATAATTTCAAGAGGTTTAAACTTTATATTTTTTGAAATCAAAAATGCGGCAATCGGAAAAATGTACATACTGGCTAAAAATGATGTTCCTGTCCACCACTTTGTAAATATTGGGGTTATTCTAAAATATTTAAAAACAATTATGTATGTTACACTTATAAGAAAACAAGTTAAATATATTTGCCACTTGATACGTTTTTTACCAATGGCTAAATAGCAGCCAAAGGCAATAACTAAAATATATCTTAAAACAATTAATCTATAACAATCCTCGTTGACAAAATAAGCATTCTTTAGAATTTCATACAAAAAAT
>DEKP01000021.1:55265-55403 GCA_002353935.1 Ruminococcaceae bacterium UBA2719
TTTTTTATTATAAAAAATATAATCGGGAATACAAAAATAAACTGAATCAGAAAGGGGTAATAATAACTACCCGGACCATGACCACCTTGTAAAAATTCATAAAAAATGCTAATAGGTTCAATTATGCGTCCTTTTTCC
>DEKP01000021.1:55420-61764 GCA_002353935.1 Ruminococcaceae bacterium UBA2719
CATTACTGTTTCAATAATAAATATAATCAAAAACGGCATAGTATATCTAATAAATTTGTTTAATATATTATTTAAGCTATAAGCTTTACTGATAGTATTAATTTTATGTTTTTCAAAAGACAAAGAATAAACATAACCTGATATTATCATAAACATAGGAACTGCCATATTAACCCAAAACGGAAATAGATATTTGAGTCTTTCAGAATCTGTCCAGTCAAAATGCGTCAGTATTACTAACAAAATACAAATGCCTTTATATATATCTAAACTATGACTTCTTTCTTGTTTGTCTGTCAAGTGTAGCCCCCCCTGACTTTTATTAATCAATATATATCTTTATAAAGATAACATGCTTTTTAATTTGTATCAACAACAAAAATATTACACTTTTTTCAAGTTTCTGTCATAATAAACAAAACGCATCAAGCTTTTTTGAAAGCCTGACGCGAAATTTTATTGTTTTATTTTTTTCAGTTGCCTTGTGTTTTCTTCATTTAACTTATCTACAATAGACATTTTCTTAATGATATTATGTATGGTTTTATCTATTTGTGAGTTTTCACTATAGTCTGCCGGAAAGACAAAATCAACCCTGTCGTTTAATAAAAGCTCTTCAACTTTTTGTCTGTTAGATTCCTGATAAACGGCAATTGAAACTCCACCGTAGGATTTCATCATTTTCATACACGGAACATCACTGAGTCCATCGCCAATGTAAATCATATTAGTAAAGGGGATCCTTTTGGAATCATCAGGCATCGAACGGTTTAGATCAATGTCGTTTGCAACATCCAGAACTCCTTTGTTTATTCGATAAACAAACTGAGTTTTATTGGTGTAGTTTACAGCGGTCTTAGGCCATACTGCAAGACCGTTTTTATTGTAGTAAAACTCGCAGGCGAAGATTTCTTTGAATTTATCGCTGATGCATGAGCCTTCTATGATTTCTTTAAGACCGGATGAAATAACGTAGTGTTCTACAATAACGCCTTGACTTTCCCCATAATCGTTTATACGCTCGAACCAGTCGTCCAAGCCATCATAGAGTTCAATTTTTTTGCCGTTTTGCTGAAGGGATTTTCGATCAAGACGTATACCCTTGTCTTTGCATTTTTCTATCATAATATACATGTATGCAAGCACAGAGTCCATATGTTCGGCTGATCCAAATCGGTTAGCTTCTTCCCAAAAACTGTCCGATTTCATATCAAGGCTTGGAATGAATTCATAGTCCTGCATATCTTTTGTACATAAGGTTTTATCAAAATCGTACATTATAGCGACAATCGGCTTGTTCATATCGGCAACCTCTTAATAAGAGTAATAATTAGTCTTCAAATTCTTTAATATCAATAGATGTTATCAAAACATCGTCAACCGGCTTATCGGATGAATCGGTATTAACACTGGCTATAGTATCAACTATATCCATGCCTTCGTAAACTTGTCCGAATACCGTATATCCTCCGTCCAAATATTTATTATCAACCTGATTAATATAAAACTGGCTGCCGTTTGTATCGGGTCCGGCGTTTGCCATAGCGACAGCTCCCGCGATGTTTGATGCATAATCGCTTGTTTCGTTTTTAAATTCCTGCCCGTAAGCACTTGTACCGCCGGTACCGTTAAATTTTTCGTAGTCTCCGCCTTGGATCATAAAGCCTGAGATAACGCGGTGAAAAATTGTATTGTCGTATCTTCCGTCTTTAGCTAAAGCGATAAAGTTGTTGACTGCCAAAGGTGCTACTTCTTTAAATAATCTAAAAGAAATATCGCCAAAAGAGGTGTGGATTGTAGCAACGGTGTCTCCCTTTTTTGGATCTCTTTCCTGATAATCTTCATCAACGCCTTCTAAAGACGGATTTTCAATATCGTTGATATTTAACAGTTCTTCAGAATAATTCACAGTTTCAGCCTCGCTTTCAGAATTTTTTACAGCGGATGTTGTTCCGCTGGATACAACTTTTTTGCCGCATCCTACTAATACCATAGAACACATCAATGCGATTAATAAAATAGATACAAAACGTTTCAATAAAAAAACTCCTTTCAAAAGCTTTATAAAGCTTTATATAAATTACATTTTAATATATTAATTCGTCTTTTTCAATACAATTCTTTGAATTTCTAAAAATATTAACATTTGGTATATCTGCTCTTTTATTTTCATAAAGATTAAGTAAACGCTGATTCGTCGGTGATTATTTAATTAAAGACAAAAACAGGAGGACATAAAATGGCAGATTATCTACCTGAAGGAAATAGAATAAATCTTCCCGAAAATAAAAGAGCGTTATCGTCTATATCAAATTTATTATTGGCAAAAGAAGAGCAGCGGGTACTGGAGGCAAAAGCTGTATTGTGTGATAATGATCACAATTTGATAGTAGATTTGGGGATAGCAAAGGGGATCATTCCTCGTCTTGAAGGTGCAGTAGGAATAAAAGAGGGGACAGTTCGAGATATAGCGGTTATATCAAGGGTGAATCGTCCGGTGAATTTCATAGTAACCGCCATAAAGTCTGACGGATATGAAGACGTGGTATATTTATCGCGAGCCAAGGCTCAAAAAAAGTGTATAGACGAGTATATTGACAAGTTGGTTGTAGGCGATGTTATAGATGCAAAAATAACGCATCTTGAGTCCTTTGGAGCTTTTGCTGATATAGGATGCGGAGTGGTTGCCTTGATGCCGATAGATACTATATCTGTTTCGCGTATTGAACACCCAAGCGAGCGGTTTTCAGTTGGCATGAATATAAAAGCGGTCATAAAGTCAAAGGAAAACGGAAGAATAAGCTTAAGTCACAAAGAGCTTTTGGGAACATGGGAACAAAATGCTTCTAATTTTAATCCCGGAGAAACGGTAGGAGGAATAATAAGATCTGTAGAAAATTACGGAGCATTTGTAGAGCTATCTCCTAATTTAGCGGGACTGGCTGAATTAAAAGATAATTTGCAGGTAGGCTCTCAGGCGAGCGTATACATAAAAAATATTATTCCCTCAAAAATGAAAATTAAATTAATTATTATAGATACTTTCGATTCGGAAAATAAGCCTCAAAAACCTAAATATTATATAGAAAACGGTCATATAGATACCTTTGTATATTCTCCGGCCGAGTGTGAAAAGTATATATATACAAAGTTTTAAGAAAACTAAACGGAGGAGTAAAATTTGTAAAATATTAAGATTTATTGACATAAATTTTACGCAGTGTTAAGATATTAATACAGATATTATTTAAGGCAAGATGCAATATTTGATTTTGCGGTACCGCCTTAATATTTAACACTGAGGTAGATTATGAATCAAATAGAGTTTATTTTATTGTTGATTATCCTTATATCGGCGATTTTAGCTTTAATATTAGGAATAATAATTATTGTTAAGCTAACAAAAAAATCCGATAATAATGCGGAACTGTCTTTTTTGAGACAAGAGTTGATGACTTCAACGCAACAGTCTGTTAAAAATATGGGAGATATGATAGCTTCAAATCAGCAGAGCTTTGCACAGGCGCAAGATCAAAAATTGTCCGCAATGGAAGAAAGATTAAAAACATTTTCTCTTGAAAATGAACAGAAGCTTGAGAATATTCGCCAGAGCATGGAGACAAATCTGACGAATATACGCGAGGACAATAATTCTCAGCTGGATAAAATGCGTCTTACCGTAGATGAAAAATTGCAAAAAACGCTTGAAGACAAGATGAACAAATCTTTCTCGCTTGTCAATGAACGCCTTGAACAAGTATATAAGGGCTTGGGCGAGATGCAGACTCTGGCGGTAGGAGTAGGAGATCTGAAAAAAGTTTTGTCTAATGTTAAGACACGCGGTATACTAGGTGAAATTCAGCTTTCTTCTATTTTAAGAGAAATTTTGGCTCCCGAGCAATACGATGAAAATGTCGCAACAAAAAAAGGTAGCCGTGAGGTGGTTGAATTTGCCGTGAAGCTTCCGTCAAAAGACGATGATTTTATTTATTTACCAATAGATTCAAAATTTCCCGGAGATACATATGCTGCCTTAAAAGATGCATATGAGTTAGGTTCAAAGGAAAATGTTGATGCGGCTGCTAAACAGCTTATAAATACTATCAAACGAGAAGCAAAAGATATTCATGATAAATATATCGATGTGCCTTATACAACTGAATTTGCGATTATGTTTTTACCGTTTGAAGGTTTGTACAGCGAGGTTGTAAATCGTGGAATGATAGAAGTTTTGCAGCGTGACTATAAGGTCAATATAGCAGGACCGAGCACTATGGCGGCTCTTTTAAATTCTATTCAAATGGGGTTTAAAACCCTTGCAGTACAAAAGCGCAGCGCAGAAGTATGGAAGATTTTAGGTTCGGTAAAAAATGAATTTGAAAAGTTCAACACGGTTTTAATCAACACCCAAAATCGTTTGAATCAGGCAAACGATGAACTCGATAAGCTGGTAGGTGTGCGTACACGTCAGATTCAGCGCAAGCTTTCATCGGTAGAAACCAATAATATACCAATTGATTCAGTTGCTCAGAGTATAATTGCGACAGACACTGCAGAATAACATAGGGATTAGTATAAATTTAATAATATCGGTTTAATTTTTTCCTCTTTGGCAATACTTATTTTAGTAAAGCCAAGGGGGATTTTATTTGCAATACAGTAAAGTTGAGATTTGCGGCGTTAACACCTCTGATTTGATTGTTTTGAAAGAAGAAGAAAAGCGCCGGCTTATTGATATTATTCACAACGGAACAGAAAAAGAGCGAAAAATTGCCAGAGAAAAGATGATAAAAGGAAATTTGCGCCTTGTTTTGTCGGTAATACAGAGATTTGCATCCAGAGGAGAAAACCCGGATGATCTTTTTCAGGTTGGGGTAATAGGGCTTATAAAAGCGATAGATAATTTTGATCCTACTTTGGACGTGCGGTTCTCCACATATGGTGTTCCGATGGTTTGCGGAGAATTAAGGCGCTATCTAAGGGACAATAATTCTATAAGGGTGTCTCGCTCCATGCGCGATACGGCGTATCATGCTATGCAGGCTAAAGAAGAGCTGACTACAAAGTTTGGCAGAGAACCGACCGTTGAAGAAATAGCGTCAAAGCTTAATATTTCCAAAGAAGATGTAGTTTTATCACTTGAAGCTATTGTAGAGCCTGTATCTTTATATGAACCTGTATTTTCCGAAGGCAATGATACAATTTATGTTATGGATCAGGTAGGAGACAAGCAGGACGATAACGATTGGCTTGAGGAAATAGCAATAAAAGAAGCAATAAAAAATCTTTCCGATCGTGAAAAACGCATTTTATCTCTGAGATATTATAAAGGTAAAACGCAAATGGAGGTTGCCTCTGAAATAGGGATATCTCAGGCGCAGGTTAGTAGAATCGAAAAAGGTGCGCTGGATTCAATAAAAAAACAGATATAATAATCATATATTGTGAAAAGAGAACCGGCTCAAAACACAAAGTGTTTNNAAATTAGGATTAATTAAGAATTTAACAAAAAAAGTTGTAAGATAGCTTTATAATTATTACGCTTCCTCTTGATCTTTAGATTTAATAAGCAATCTATAGATAAGAGCAGCAATTGCTCCGCCTACTAAAGGCGCCACTATAAATACCCACAAAGAAGACAGAGCGTCTCCGCCTACAAAGATAGCAGGGCCGAAAGATCTTGCAGGGTTTACAGAGGTTCCGGTGAAATGAATACCGAAAATGTGAATGAGCGTTAGCGTAAGGCCGATAACAACACCGGCGAGACCTGAGAATTTTTTCTTTGAAGTGACAGAAAGAATAACTAAAACAAAGATACAGGTTAAAACAACTTCGATAATCAAAGATTTTATAATGTTTGAATCATACAGTCCGTTTTGACCTAAACTCTCATTGTTGCCAAAAATGCCCATTAAGGTAGCGGCAGCTGCTGTTGCACCGGCAAACTGAGCTATGATGTAAACGATAAAATCTTTAACAGACATACCGCCCGAAAGGAGAACGCCTAAGGAAACCGCCGGGTTGATATGACAACCGGAAACATTGCCGATTGAGTAAGCCATGGCGACTATAACGAGACCAAAAGCGAGCGCCGTTAAAATGTAAGCGCCGTTTGGATCTGCACCATTGCAGCCTAAAGCAGCCGCAGTACCGCAACCAAACAACACCAGTGCAAATGTGCCGATAAATTCAGCAAAGAATTTTTTCATATTCATTCCTCCAAAAAATAATATAATTTGTTTAAAAATCAATTTCTGAAACTGATTATAACAAACATAAACAAAAAAATCAATAGTTTTTTAAAAATTTAATAAAAAATATACATAATTTTTAAAAATCAATAG
>DEKP01000025.1 GCA_002353935.1 Ruminococcaceae bacterium UBA2719
ACAGCTTTTTAGCCATCGCTTGTCTTTGAACTTTTATTCTGTTTTATCCGGGTTTACCCCAACTATTAACAGAGAGCCTGTAAAAATGTCACCGCACAATAAATTGTGCGATGACAAATTAAACAAACTATATGTTGAGTTGTGTTTTTTAATAATTTATAATATTTTTATAAATTGATCTAAAATTAACAATTTAATCTCCAATTCTTTGAATCCTTTTTATTTATTATAACGTCGGTGTTACCTTTAAAATCTGTTGCTTTAAGCTAACATTCATCAAATCAATCTAGCTAGATAGCGCTGAATCATTGTAACGTCTTGGATAGTTACTACATCGTCATCATCAAAATCTGCCGCTTGAAGTTGATATTCATCACAAATATAAAGTCTAGCTAAATAACGCTGTATAATTATTGCATCGTCTATAGTTACCAGTCCGTCGCCGTCAACGTCGCCTTTTATGATATTCTTCTTTTTTGCTATAGCTTTTATTACAAATGTTCCGCCAATATCGTCATCTTCCTCTTGTAAGTAAAAATCCATTAAATCCATAGGTTCTTCTTCATAACCAACTATATAACAAGCTCCCTTTTGGGTTTCGGGAACAAATACCATTTCATCGTTTGAGTCGCTCAGCCATTCACAAACACCTACTGTATTACCGGCATCATTTGAAGCATCGTTTTGGAATCTAATACCTATTGCGCCTTTACCGTTATTTACAGTAAAATCATCAATATCAACTGAAATATATCCGCAATATTCAACTTCTCCGGTGTAAAGCTCAGTCCAAGTGCTTTGGTCAGAATTTGGAACAGAGGAAGAGTCAAGCGGAATATAGTAAATAGAATACTCAGCACCTTGGCTTGTAGATTCAAAATTTATCTTATCAAGAACAGTATAGTTATCGTTAAAATCAAAAACATTGATATAAGTTAAATCATCTAAATCTTCGATATATTCAAATTCATATGTTGCTCCGTAATTTTCGTTTTGATATAATTTTGTATTTTCATCCGGCTGCTGGTAATCCATCAAAGCATAGCAATAGCCAAAAATATCATCAAACAAATAGGCATCTTCATATGATATCCAAAAATAGCCATGGTCTCTGCTAGTTTCTCCCCAGCTGTTTTTACACAACCATGCACCATTTTCGTCAGGCTGTGCATCATCTTTAAATTTAGATTTATCATAATTATCATCCCAACCGACAACACAAACAGCGTGACCCAATTGACTGTAGTCTAAATCATCTATATCCGGGCCGTTAACATCCCAATAGTATGAATAGGTTGATGCATTATAAAATCCGACATAATCATAATAACTTCCTACTACCGAACCGTATTCATATATAGCTGTTTTAATTGCATCGCGATCTGATCCATCGAGATACATTATACTGTTTACTCCGGCAACGGTTTTTGCTTTTGCATCTAAATTAGTAAAGTTATCATATGGTGTACTATCCGGAAAATCTTTCTCTGCTTTTGCTCCGGACCACGAGGCAAGGTAACCCATAGGAATAAGTGAATATCCTCCAGAAGTATAGTCTCTTAACCATCCCTTTGAGTTTTGAGAAGTAGCAAAATAGTTTAGATGCATTGGAGATAAATGAAGATTTTCATCAACACTTTCCAGAAAACCTCTATCACCGTTCTTTAGTATAAGCGTTTCAAGAGATGCCATAGCACTATATGCCCAACACGTATTACCAATTTGATTTCGCACAGCAGTAGTATATATGTCTCTGCTTGAATACACGCTTGGTAGATTAACATCGGGAGACAAGGCAGTGGCATTTATATCATAATTGCCGGCTATAACCCCACTGTTGTCAGCCGCCTTTTGATCTGCTGTATCAATTACAGCCGCCTGCACCGGAATTTGTATCATAAATAAGATTGATAAAATACAAATAATACAAATAATACTTTTTTTAACTTTAAACTTCATAATTAACTCCTTTTTCGCTAATAAATTAGCTAATTAAAAAATTTCAAATAGATTATATCACAAAATGCTCTCTAAAGCAAACACTTTTTTGTTAAAAATAATAAAAATTTACAAAAATTGCTTGTGCAGAGGCTATAAGAGACTATTGTGAAAAAATAAGAAGGCTTTTTAAAGAAAGGAAGAAAGCAAAATTTTAATGAAATTTAAAATATTTATATAAGCATATAAAAACACCACCGCACGTTAAAACTGAGCGGTGGTGCTGTAGGTAATGTTAAAAATATAAATTAAAATTTTATGATGGTTTATATTGCTACTTATTCGTTTGATATAAAATATTTTGCCTAAATCTGATGTTAATAAAGTGCCTCAAGATAAGGAGGATGCGCTGGATATTTGCGAAACCTCTAATACTTATGCTTATATCACTCGTTAACGTCTGCCGCTTTAAGCTGATATTCTGTAAGCCTTACAAAAACTAATAAATCAAGCAAATAAAAATTTACAAAGCAATCTACTTTCAATTAATAATTTTTCATTTAAATTATAGCATAAATTTATAATATATAAATAATTTTTATCAATACAATAATCTGTGAAATAGTAATATATTAAGTTGTATTTTAAACTAAAAATATATTTTTTAGATCTTTTGAAAGCGCTGTAAATAAAATTATTAGAATTTAATTAAAACAGATATTATTCTTTGATTCTAAAGTTTATACTCTTTTTCTGCTCTGTATCAAAGCGTTTCAAATTCAGCAAGGAATCGCTGAATTTTTGTAGCGTCTTTGATATTTACGAAGCCATCACCGTTAACATCCGCTGCTTTGAGCTGAATTTCATCAAATTCTATATACTCAGCCAAATAGCGCTGTATACATGTAACGTCATTTATATCTACATAACCATCGCAGTCGGCATCGCCTTTTATAATTTCAGGCTCTGTTTGGGGCTCTGTTGCAGGCTCTGCCGCTTTTTCAGCCACTGCCTTTATTACAAATGCGTTAGATTTATATAAATTATTAACTTTACTTACTTTACTTATACATAAATCCGTTTGATTCAAAATCTTACTATTTGATGCAGAAACATTTCCATCATCAAATGTGATATAAGAGTTTCCCAAATTAGCTTCAGGATGTCCCTCTGTATAATATCCAATTGTTGTATCATAGCCTATAAATTTAATACCTATTGCAAATTTATTACCATTTTCTTTTGGTATATTAAATCCTTTACCTTTAATTTTAGCAGAAATATATCCGCAATATCGGGTTGTTCCAGAACACAACTTTTTCCATGTGCTTTGGTCGGGATTAGGAACAGATGAAGAATTTAACGGTATGTAATAAATAGAATATTGACTGTTTTGTTTTGTTGTTTCAAAATTAATCCTTTTTAATACAGTATAGTCGCTATCAATATCAAAAACGTTAATATAGGTTGCTTTATTAAGTTTAAGATCAATATCCGGACAACAGGTCGTATTTTGATACAATTTTACATTATCATCTATTTTTTGATAATTCACAAAAGCATAACCGCCACCAATATCCAGGTCTTCTCCAATAACGGTTGCTCCTTTAGATTTAGAAAACAAAGTTACATCCTCATAGGATATCCAAAAACAGCCATCTTGTCCCCAAGATATATCCCAGCTGTTTTTGCACAGCCATGCTCCATTGTTTTTAGGTTGAGCGCCTTCCTTAAAATTTGATTTGGAGTAATTATCGTCCCAACCAATAACAGAAATAGAATGACCACTTACACCAAAGCCTCGCAAGGTATTATTTTTGTAATACGAATATTTATTACCATCTATATTCAAACAATCATCATTATGTAAATAATTACCTACTACCGAACCATAATTATATATAGCGGTTTTTATTGTATCTCGATGTTTTTTATTGTTTATATCATTCCATGCATCTTCTGCATTGTTTTCATAATTTAAGCCACTCAAGTACATTAAGCCGTTTACGCCAACAATTTTCGATCTCTTTGCGTCATTTTCTTCAAAATTGCGTACTACAATAGTATCAGTATACGAAAGATTGTTCTTAAAAATAGTCTCATTTGTCGGTCCTCTCCAAGAAGTAAAGTATGCTATAGGAATATCATCAGCTGCGCCCGAATCTACATACCGTCTATAAGATCCTGCTCTTACGCCTGCATAAGTAAGCTCTTCTGGCATATTTACCATACAAGTCGCAGCACCCATATGCACAGGAGATAAACGACTTGAGTTGTTTTTCGTTAATATGCTGCCATCACCATTTTTTATCATCAACGT
The DNA here is from genome assembly GCA_002353935.1 of Ruminococcaceae bacterium UBA2719. Lineage (GTDB taxonomy): Bacteria > Bacillota > Clostridia > Oscillospirales > Acutalibacteraceae > Ruminococcoides. The sequence continues at coordinate 4,259 of DEKP01000025.1, forward strand.
TTCTAAAGAAGCCATAGCGGCATATGACCAACACAAACCAGTTGAACCTTGATCTCGGGCAGACAAATAATTAGTATAAAAATCTAAATTAGTTTTTGGATATGAAGTTAAACCACCATAAGATGCGGATAAATTTGTAGTCGAGTCATAATAAGTCGATCCTACTTCTTCATCAGCTACAGCCGCCTGCGCCGGAATTTGTATCATAAATAAGATTGATAAAATACAAATAATACAAATAATACTTTTTTTAACTTTAAACTTCATAATTAACTCCTTTTTCGCTAATAAATTAGCTAATTAAAAATTTTCAAACAGATTATATCACAAAATGCTCTCTAAAGTAAACACTTTTTTGTTGAGAATAATAAAAATTTTACAAAAATCGCTTGCGCTGAGACTATAAGAGACTATTGTAAAAAACAAGAAGGCGTTTTAAATAGAAGAAGAAAGCAAAATTTTAATGAAATTTAAAATATTTATATAAGCATATAAAAACACCATCGCACGTTAAAGCTGTGCGATGGTGCCAAGTTAAATGATATGTTTTAATAAATTTTTTAAGATTTTACAGCCGTTTTTATAAAATTACTTAATTTTAATAAAATACGTCAGTAAGATATTTTTCTCTCGACGCTAAAACCAATATTTATAAAATTATTAATCAAGCGTTTCAAATTCAGCGAGGACTCGCTGAATTTTTGTAGCGTCTTTGATATTTACGAAGCCATCACCGTTAACATCCGCCGCTTTGAGCTGTGCTGCATCAAGGGTTATATATTCAGCAAGGGCTCTCTGAATCATTGTAACGTCGTTTATGGTTACACTACCGTCTCCGTCAACATCACCTTTTATGATTTCAGGCTCTGTTGAAGGTTCCTCCGGCGCTTTTGTAGCTACAGCTTTGATTACGAACGGATTAGAATTATATACGTTATTGATATTGTTTACTTGACTCAAGCCCTGTTCATTTAAAACTTTGCGATCAGCTCCAGAGATATTTCCATCATCAAATATGACATAAGATTTTCCGATTTTTGCTTCAGAATTATCCGATTCATAAGTTCCAATTTTCGTAGAAGACTCATTAAATTTAATGCCTATTGCAAATTTTTTATCGCTTTTATTAACTTTAAAATTATCAATATCTGCACAAATATATCCGCAGTATCCGGTTGTTCCGCTGCAGAGCTCAGTCCAAGTGCTTTTGTCCGGATTAGGAACAGATGAAGAATCTAACGGTACATAATAAAGAGAATATCTGGCGCCTTGGTATGTAGTTTCAAAAGTAATTTTGTCCAGTAAATTATAGTCATCGTCAATGTCAAAAACATTAACATAGGTTGCGCCAAGTTCAAGCTCGATATCAGGACATTTGGTTGTATTTTGGTACAGTTTTACATTATCATCTATTTCGTGATACCCAACAAAAGCGTATCCACCACCAATTTCCTTAGAAATTTCAGTCGCGTTTTTTCTAAACAAAAACCTATCTTCATATGATATCCATAAGTATTTCCCTGACATCTTACTTGTTACATTACTATCTTTGCATAGCCACGCACCATTGCTTTTAGGTTGATTGCCTTGCTTAAATTTTGATTTGGAATAATTATCGTCCCAACCTACAACAGAAACAGCGTGATAGCACCCATTTTGTACATCACTTTCATTATAAAAATATGAATACCCAGTATCTTTATTATCCGCATAAAAAATATCACCTACTGCAGCTCCATAATTATATATAACTGTTTTTATTGTATCTCTCTTCCTTTTTGTAGTATTAAAATCATCGTTGACATCAAAATTTAGCCCATCCAGATACATTAATCCGGTTACGCCAACAACTGTTTGTGCCGCTGCATCTTTTTTGAAAAAAATTTTTTTACCTGTCGCTGTATAATCTGGAAAATCATTTTCAGCTTTTGGCCCTCTCCAAGAGGTAAAGTATCCTATAGAAATATCATCACTTCCTCCTCCATAATCTTTTCTAATACTTTCTTTGTCAATTGTAGAACTGGTAGCAAATGCCATATGTAAAGGGGATAAATGAATATTATTATCCTCTCTTTCCAAAAGTTTTCTATCACCATTTTTTATCATAAGCGTTTCTAAAGATGCCATAGCACTATATGCCCAACACAAATCACCTCTTTGTACTCTTAAGGGCGTAGTATAACCTTCACCTTTGCTTGAATATGAAGTTAACCCATTATAATCCGGAGACAAATATGTGGTTGAGTCATAATACGTCAATCCTACTTCTTCTTTATCAACTACAGCAGCCTGCGCTGGGATTTGCAGTGTAAACAGAATTGCTAAAACACAAATCCCACTAAATAATTTTTTGATTTTCAAATTCATAATTAATCCCTTCTTTCTATTAAGTAATCACAGATCAATTTATGTGTTTAAACAAAGCGGTCAACTCGCTTTTTTATTTTTGACGTTTGCAAAATATCAACATTAGTACGTTACAACCTATATAACATATTTTCAGGTCAATTTCTGCGCTACGGTAACCTCCTTTCCGTTATCTGTTCTTCAAAAAATTTATTAAACATTGCCTGTATTTTCACATGAGCATTGATATTATTTTTAGTCAACAAAATCTATCAAAGCAATCAAATCAATATCTCTAAATCGACCTGCTTTTACTTAATATTTTTTCCAATTAAATTATATCATAAAATCCATCCGCATGTAAACGATTTTTTTGCTAATAATAATAAAAAATTACGGACGGTGGTTATATGGAACTTAGAACAGATCTTGCAGTAGAACAAAGAGAAATTTTAGGCGACAGTATTAAAGGCGTTGAATATGAAAAAAGCAGAGAGTGCAATATGACGATTGAGCGTCTAAATATCAAAACTGAGCGAGCGGGACAACTCATGCACAAGCAAAAGGGCAGGTATGTTACTATCGAATTGCCGCCTTTGACTGATAACGTCAAAGACACAGACGAGCGTCTGATGGTAGTAGCAAAAGAAATTTCAAAGCTTTTGCCGGTAAACGGGCTGGTGCTTGTAGCAGGGCTTGGAAATATAGATATTACGCCTGACGCCTTAGGACCGAAAACAGCGTCAAAGGTTCTTGCAACCAGACATATATCCGCAGAGGTAGCAAGAAGCACGGGACTCGATAAGCTAAGGCAGGTGGCAGTGCTCAACACAGGCGTTACGGGACAAACAGGAATAGAATCCATCGAGCATATTCTGGGTGTTATAAACCGCATTAAACCCACTGCAGTAATAGTTATAGATGCTTTAGCTTCACTTAGGCTTGAACGCCTGGGCTGCACCTTGCAGATATCCGATACAGGAATATCTCCCGGCGCAGGCGTAGGAAATCACCGTGCAAAAATAGATCAAAGCACACTCGGCGTTCCGGTAATAGCTATAGGTGTTCCGACTGTTGTGGATGCATTTACTCTTGTGTCGGATTTATTGTCCATAGACGATGAAAAAAGCAGTGTAGAAATCATGGAAAAAATCTCTCCTCAGGGACGAACTATGGTAGTAACACCCAAAGAGGTTGATCTTTTGATAGAAAGAAGCGCACGACTGATATCTCTTTCGATAAATTTTGCTCTGCAAAGCGATATAGATACAGACGATTTGCTTATGCTTTTATAGGCTAGGTCATATAGGTGTATATTATAATTTAATTTTGTATGTGCATAAATGTCTGAGTTTTTTATAATGAATACCAAAGGCACCAGCTGCATAAAATTTATCGGTAGGTGTGATTTATGAAAAACAGTAAATTTATAAAATCTGCAGCGATGATTTTGTGCGTTACAACGGTTTTGGGGGCTTGCTTTTCTTTTGTTTTTATAAGAGCGAACAGATGTTTTTCAATTGGACCGGATACCGCGGCGATAGCTGCATTTATGTCTTATTCAAACGGCAGCTTATTTAAAAAAAATCAAAAAGTCACTGAAAATAAGACAGAAAAAAAGAGTCGCAGCGAAGCACCTGAACCAACCTTAAACATCGAAAAAACCGATAAAGAAAAAAAGACATCTTCAGAAAATACCTATCCTATTGTTGAAACAAATATCAGCTCGGGAAACATGAGCTACGAAAATATTGCTGTAAAAAACACAACCGGGTATGAACTAGATATTGAGAGTGTTTTAAATAAGGATTTGCCGTTTGAAATTTCAGACAGCAGACAAGTACAGGTACTTATAGTTCACACCCATACCTGCGAAAGTTATATGGAAGATGACACGGGAGAATACGACGAAGATTTTTATCCCCGCACTACCGATAACGAAAAAAATGTTTGTGCGGTAGGCGAAGAGCTTGCAAACGGACTAAAAGCAAGAGGAATAGGCGTAGTTCACGATACCACGAGACACGATTATCCTACATATGACGGAGCTTATGACAGAAGCTATGAAACTATAGAAAAATATCTTGAAAAATATAAGGATATTAAAGTTATCATAGATCTTCATAGAGACTCTATGACAGCTCAAAACAACACAAAATACAAACCTGTCTTTGAGTATAACGGAAAAAAGGCGGCACAAGTAATGATAATGACAGGCCATTCGGAGGATTCGGATTTTTCATTTTGGGACGAAAACTTGATTTTAGCGTTAAAGCTGCAAAAAAAGTGCGAGGATATGTATCCGGGAATGACCCGACCGTTAAATTTCGGAGATTTTACATACAATATGAATGCTAACAACGGATCACTGCTTATTGAATTCGGCACTGACGCAAATACCGTTGAAGAAGCAAAGCGCAGCGGCGAAATGCTTGCGAATGCGCTGGCGTCGGTCTTGCAAAAAGATTAAGGTTCTGTTATAATGTCACTTATAGTGTGTTTTTCTTTATATCCTTGAATATAAGGTAGAGATAATATGAATATAGGTGCATTTGTATGAAAAAATGTAAAAATAAATATAAGAATAGATTTTTTGCTTTATTTGCTTTGATGATTATGGCTTGCAGCTCTGTGTTTGTTTTAAGTGCAGGCGCTGCTGATGCAGTTGAGCAAAACGAGCAAAAGGTTGAAGAAGAACAGCAGCCGCCCCAGGAAGAAGCAACCGTGGTGCCTGTTGAAACCCAAGCTCCCCAAAATCAAGAACAAGAACAACAAAGATCTCAGGAAGATAACAATCAAAATAATCAGAACAACCAAAATGATATAGAAGTTTACGCTCAAGAATATACCGATGCGCCACAGGAGAAAAAAGATGAGCTGCCGCAGGTATCAAGCGAAAAGGTAATTGAAGCCACCACCGTAAAGCTGCCTGACGTTAAAGTATCTGACACAACTTTGATAGGCGGGGTAATAGCGTGGCTTTGCGTAGCAGTTGGTATAGCGGTTATAGCAGGAGTTTTAGTCAGCAAGCGCACACGCAGAAAAAAGTAAAACGACAAAATGATTATAGGCAATATTAAAATAAAAGGACATGCCGCCCTTGCTCCTATGGCGGGTGTGACTGACAATGCGTTCAGAGAGCTTTGTATGCAGTTTGGAGCAGGCTTTTGTATCAGCGAGATGATAAGCGCCAAGGCGATTTCTTTTAATAATCAAAAGACGATAGCACTTATGAATATATACAATACAGAGCGCCCGTGTGCTATTCAGCTTTTCGGAAGCGAACCGGAAATTCTGGCGGAAGCTGCACGATTTTCGCTGCAATTTAATCCTCTGTTTATAGATATAAATATGGGCTGTCCCGCTCCAAAGGTTTTTAACAACGGCTGCGGATCCGCGTTAATGAAAACCCCATATTTGTGCGGCAAAATTGTACATGCTGTTTCCAAAGCTGTGAATATTCCCGTTACGGTAAAAATCAGAAGCGGTGTTGATGAAGCTAATAAAAACGCCGTCGAAGTTGCCGCAGTTTGCGAGGAAAACGGCGCAAAGGCTGTAACAGTCCACGGCAGAACAAGAGAACAGTATTACAGCGGACAAGCAGATGCGCGGATAATAAAAGACGTAAAACGCGCTTTGACTATTCCCGTGATAGCAAACGGCGACATAGTAACACCCGAAGACGGCGTTAGAATGTACGAACAAACCGGCTGTGATTACATAATGATAGGCAGAGGCTCACTTGGAAATCCTTGGGTGTTTGAACAGATCAATTCTTACTTCGAAAACGGAAGTTATAACAGCGATATTCCACTTAAACAACGGCTTGATGTCATGAAAAGGCATGCGTTTTTAGTTGTTGAAAAAAAGGGTGAAAATTTAGGAATGAGAGAATTTCGAAAACACGCGGCGTATTATTTGAAGGGGTTCAAAAATGCTGCAAAACTTAGGAATCATGCTTTTAGCTTATCCACTCTGGATGACCTGGATAAGATGATATCATTGGCTGAAAACAGCCAATGATATGCATATAAATTTAGATTGATTAAAATTTTAAAATAAAAATCAATAAGGAAAATGTGAGGAGAGGTTTAAAATGTATAACGATTTGTTAAATTCAATCGGCTTAGTGGAAAAATATGACAGCGACGTAGCTTCGGCTATGCAAAAAGAGCTCGACCGCCAAAGGAGCAATATCGAGCTTATTGCAAGTGAAAACATCGTATCGCCTGCCGTTATGGCAGCAATGGGCAGCGTTTTGACTAACAAATACGCCGAAGGGTATCCGTCAAAGCGCTATTACGGCGGATGCTATGCGGTGGATATTGTCGAAGATATAGCAAGAAAACGTGCGTGTGAATTGTTCTCAGCTGAGCACGCTAACGTTCAGCCTCACTCGGGTGCTCAGGCTAACATGACTGTATATTTTGCTATGCTTGATATCGGCGATACAGTTATGGGAATGAGCCTGTCAGAGGGAGGACACTTGACTCACGGCTCACCTGTTAATATGTCGGGAAAATACTTTAAGTTTGTACCTTACGGCGTTGATGAAAACACGCACAGAATAGATTATGACAAAGTGCTCGCTTTGGCTAAAGAGTGCAAGCCTAAGATGATAGTATGCGGCGCTTCTGCATATCCGAGAGCGATAGATTTCAAGCGCTTTAGAGAGATAGCAGACGAAGTCGGCGCTTATCTGATGGTCGATATGGCGCATATAGCCGGTCTGGTTGCCGGAGGCTACCACGAAAACCCCGTGCCTTATTCTGATTTTGTCACAACCACAACGCATAAAACCCTCAGAGGACCGCGAGGCGGCATGATACTTTGTAAAGAAAAGTACGCAAAAGCTATAGACAAGGCACTGTTCCCCGGCACTCAAGGAGGGCCTTTGATGCACACAATAGCTGCAAAGGCAGTATGCCTGAAAGAAGCTTCAACCAAAGAATTTAAAGACTATGCCGCTCAGATAGTAAAAAACGCAAAGGCTCTCGCCGACGGTCTTGTGCAGCGCGGACATACTTTAGTCAGCGGCGGTACGGATAACCACGTTATGCTTATGGATTTAAGAAGCGAGGGCGTTACAGGTAAAGAACTTGAACACAACTTAGACGAATGTCATATCACTGTTAATAAGAACACAATACCTAACGAGCCGCTCTCACCGTTTGTTACAAGCGGTATCCGAATCGGTACTCCTGCAGTTACAACCAGAGGCTTTAAAGAAGAGGATATGGATATAGTTGCTAATTGTATTTCTCTTGTTATCAAAGACTTCGAGAAAAACAAAGACAAGGTATCAGCAGACGTTCGCGCCTTGTGCGAAAAATATCCGTTATACGAATAATTTTTAATAAACATATTGGGAGCTTTTTATGTCTACACCGCTCGCCGACAGGCTTCGTCCGAAAACGCTTGATGACATTGTAGGGCAAAAGCATTTGCTTGGTCCCAACAAGCCGCTTCGAAAAATTATTGAAAGCGGAAATATTCCAAATTTAATATTTTACGGTCCGTCCGGTGTGGGCAAAACAACGCTCGCTTCATATATTGCTCATACAACAAACCGTTCATTTAAAAAGCTAAACGGAACAACCGCCTCCACTTCTGATATAAAAGAGATTGTTGCCTCCCTCGACACTTTCGAGGGATTAGACGGCGTGCTGTTATATCTCGACGAGATACAGTATCTCAACAAAAAGCAGCAGCAAACTTTGCTTGAGTTTATTGAGGATGGGCGTATTACGCTTATAGCATCTACGACAGAAAATCCATATTTTTATATATACAGCGCGATACTTTCTCGCTCAACCGTATTTGAGTTCAAAAGTGTAGAGCCAAATGAAATTAGGTATGCTATAAACCGTGCTATAGATATTTTGTCAAAAGATATGAACAAGCAAATCTTTTTTGACGAAAAAGCAATTGAACACATCAGCTTTTCGTGCGGAGGCGACGTAAGAAAGGCGCTCAACGCAGTTGAAATTTGCGTTTTAGCCGGAGATGACAACAAAGAAAAAATCTCGGTTACCACAGAACATGCAGTTTCTGTCACGGGAAACAGCGCGCCGCACTATGACAAAGGCGGCGACGAACACTATGACCTTTTGTCGGCATATCAAAAAAGCATGCGCGGAAGCGACATTAATGCCGCTTTGTTTTATCTTGCAAGAATTTTAGAAGCCGGCGACCTTATATCAGCATGCAGAAGACTTATGGTTTGCGTCTGCGAGGATGTAGGTCTTGCTTATCCCAACATAATTCCAATAGTTAAATCATGCGTTGATATTGCGTTCCAGGTTGGACTGCCGGAAGCGAGGATTCCGCTTGCAGACGCAGTAAGCATGGTTTGTCTGTCGCCAAAGTCCAACTCAGCATATCTTGCGATTGATAGCGCAATAGCAGATGTAAAACAAGGTCTTGGTGTAAGCTTTCCCCGCCATCTTCAAAACAAACATTTCGACGGCGAGGATAATCAAAACAAAGGCCAGTTTTATATCTATCCTCACGATTTTAAGAACCACTATACATACCAGCAGTACCTGCCGGATGATATCAAAGACAGACAGTACTTTCAGTTTCAGCAAAACAAAAACGAACAGGCGTTTAAAGCCTACTGGGATAAAATAAAGAGCGAAGATGAAAAATGATATATTGTTTTGATAATATCTTAGTGATATTAAAATTATTATATATGTTTTAAAAAATTAATAAATTAAACTATTAATAAAAACCTTCTTAGGCAAAAAATCTGCTTAAGAAGGTTTTTGTTAAATCAGTTTTATAAGATATAAATATTTTTGTGTTGTTTTCGGTTTTAATTCTTTTAAGATAATTAGTTTCCGTCAAATTGTGCGGTATTAACTTAATATCAGAAACTTCTAACATTTTTATTATTAATAACAGATATTTACACATAAATCATTTTTGTAATATAATTTGTTGTATTAAAAGAATTTTATTAAAAGGAAAAGAGTGGATTAATTATGAATTTGAAAATCTTAAAACGCATTGTCTGTGTAATTTGTATTTTATCTGTACTATTTATGATACAAATTCCTGCCAATGCAGCAATTTCAGCATCAACAAATAATTTTGAAGGAACCGTTTTATCTTCTGATGTTGAACTGCCAAGTTCGTTTTCCAGCAAAAAATCAGGTTATACAACGCCAACGAGAAAGCAAATCGGTCAAACTGATTGGGCATATAGTGCTATGGCTTCTCTTGAAATATTGTTAAGACGAGATAATGTATATAATGAGTATTTATCTCCAATGCATATGGCGGGTGTATCAACAACAGCTTACGATCCTCAAAATTACACAATATATTATAATTATGAAGGCAGACCAAATTATATTTATAAAGCCTATAACGAGGGCGCAACCATGGATTTTCCTATAGGCTACCTTACTTCATGGAAAGGAGCGAAAGCAGAGAGCGATTTTCCAGAGACCATGTCATACGAAGAATTCGTCGAAAAAGATGCAAATTCTAAAGCAACTATCGCTGGAGTTAACAGCGTAATGTATTTAAACGGCTCAGATATAAATACAATAAAAACCGCTATATATAAATACGGTTCCGTAGTAGGCGAATTTTATTGTTCAGATAAGTATTTTAACGTTCCAACAAGTTTATACTACTGTGGTGATGATATTGATTTGACTCAAGGCGGAACCTGCAGCGTTTGTGTTGTGGGATGGGACGACGATTGTCCCAAAGAACTTTTTTACAAAGATAATATACCTAAGAAAGACGGTGCTTGGCTGTGTAAAAGCAGCAAAGGCAATAATTGGGGCAGTAACGGATATTTTTGGATATCATACGAAGACAAGTCTTTGTTTAAAAAAAACAGTTACGCTTTGATGGACTATCAGCAGCCGGAAGATAATATAAAGCTTTATCAAAATGAAACCCATGGAGCAAAGGGTGAAATTAATTGCGGTCAGGCAACCTATGTAAATGTTTTTGACTTTAGCGATAAATATACTGTGCTTGACAAGATAAATTTTGAAACCACAAGTCAAGGCTATGATTATTCTATTTATTACATACCGATGAGTAAAAATAATCCTTCTTCCCCGGATAAAAACAAAAACACGTGGAAGCAACTTGGCACTGGAAAAATTGAATATAACGGATGTATTTCAGTAGATATTGATGATTTTACCGTAGAAAGTGGTAAAGGTGCAATAGGAATTAGCATTCAAAAAAATAACGAAAACACAAATACATATGGTTCAATTGGATTTTTTACAGTTCCCGGTAAGTTATTAGGACTTTATGAGTTTTCAAATTTAAAAGGCGATTCTTATATATTACGTGACTATGAAACCCAAAAACTTGACTCCCAAGATTCATTTGTAATAAAAGCTGTGGCAAAGAAAAACATTGTAACAGGCGATGCCGATGGTGATGACTATGTAACAATATGCGATGTTACAGCAATTCAGCGCTATCTTGCTGAATTTATAAACTTTGATGAAAATCAAAAAAAAGCAGCAGATGCTAACAGAGATAACTATTTAAATATCAAAGATGCTACAAAAATTCAGCGTGTCCTTGCTGAACTTGATACATTTGATGAACAGTAAATTTATATACAGTTCCTGCAAAGAGTTTGAAAAATATAATTTTAATCAAAAAAACAATATTTAATGTAGCAAATACGGTGCCACCGCACAGATTAACTGTGCGGTGGCATTTTATAAAAAACGCCCTACGATAAATTATATTTCTTCGGATCTAATCATTGGGCGTTTTCCTATGCTAAATATTAAATTTTAAAATTTATTATAATATCTATTTATAATCGCTTATTAATTTGCACCTTATTGCGGATATGCAAAGTTTGCCTTTTCCTCACTATCCCCTCAACTTTACTTGTCTATCTGTTTTTTATCTGATATTACTTCACTTATGCAATAAAACAAATCACATTATCAATAAGACTGTCAAGCTAAATGCACTAGATGGCGCTGAATCTTTGTAACATCATTAATATCGATCTCACTGTTACCATCATAATCTGCAACCTTCAGCATATATTCAGTAGGAATTATAAGTTTTGCTAAAATTCTTTGTATCATTGTAGCGTCGGTAATAGTCAGTTCATTATCACCATCAACGTCTCCTATAATATAATTTAGTATAATATCGTCGTTTTGGATATCATCTTCGGTTTTTTTATAAACAAGTTCTGCAAAGTCAATTACAAACCAACCGGTCTTTCCGTTATAACTGGTATATCCCCAGTTATAACCGTCGGCTTTTTTTATTTTGGTAACGGTCGCAGTTTGTCCGTAGGCTATTGCTCCGATAACCTTATAGCTTGTCCCCGCGCCGGACCTAAGGTTGACCCCGTTATCCGACGTTATTCGATAAACATCACCCTCATTTTCCGTATTATCCGAATCAGCCTCGGATGCATAATCTCCTATATAAATATATCCTTGAAAAATCCAATAGTCGTTGCCGTTTGAGGGGTCGTTTATCGGCGCAGTTGAAGTGTAAAAAACATCTCCGCCGTAAGCTGAATTCGAAAAGGTTATCGTATCCTTCGATATCTTTTCAACGACAGCAACATGACCCGATGTTCCCGACGAATATGTCCAACAAGCAATTGCGCCAAGCTTTGGCGTTTTGCCGTATTTATAATAATTATGCTCTTTATTATATTCATACCAAAGGTATGCACTGTACATACACAGATTAGGCTCTTTGCCTAAGATTTCATATGCTCTTCCAAAAGCATAACAAGTGCAGTTAGGCATCCCCCAACCGTATTTATAGAATATATTTTTATCTGAATAATAATATTTGTTTGTTTTATCAGGCGCAGTAAGGCGAGGAGTGTATGACGACGCCGAGGTGTCAGCAAAAATATTTTTCTTTTTCGAATTATTATTTTGCTCTTCTTGTAAGGGTTCTTCTATTATAACGGTTTCATGCTCTAAATCTATCCTTGTTTCTTCCTCTGACAAATTATTATTTTGTTCCTGAGTATCGAGGGCAGCGCATACCGCTGCTATGCTCACAGCTGTAATTGTAAATACCAGTAAAAAAACAACTATATTTTTTGCAAATTTCACTCGGATCACTTCCCTTTGTTTTTATCATACTATAATTCTGTATCAGCATTATAATATATATATTCTTAAAACAAAAGCTTTATTACAAATCTGTGATTTATTTTTCGACAAAAATCAAAAACCTGCAAACATTCTTCTGTTCGCAGGTTTTATAATAATCCAAAGCAGCTTTAAACTAACTGTGCCAAATCATAAATCAAACGCTCGGTTTTTTCCCAGCCAAGGCAAGGATCGGTGATCGACTTGCCATATACGCCTTCGCCTATTTTTTGAGCGCCGTCTTCAATATAGCTTTCTATCATAAATCCTTTTACAAGCTTCTTGATAGCAGGGTTAAACTTTCTCGATGACATAACCTCTTTAGCAATACGAACCTGCTCAAAAGGATTTTTGTTAGAATTCGAGTGGTTAGTGTCTATAATAACCGCCGGATTTTGATAATCGTTTTCTTCGTATAAAGAGCAAAGATGAATGAGGTCCTCGTAGTGATAATTAGGCATAGACTGAGCGTGCTTGTTCATATATCCTCTGAGTATTGCGTGGGCATATGGGTTGCTCTGAGAATGGACCTCCCATCCTCGGTACAAAAACGTATGTTTGTGCTGGGCAGCATAAATAGAGTTCATCATAACCGATAAATCTCCGCCGGTTGGATTTTTCATTCCTACAGGAATCTCAAGTCCGGAAGCGACTAAGCGGTGCTGCTGATTTTCTACAGAACGCGCACCCACCGCTACATATGCGAGCAAATCGTCAAGATATCTGTGATTTTCGGGATACAGCATTTCATCTGCACACGAAAAACCTGTTTCCTTTAAGGCTCTCATATGCAGAGAACGTATCGCTACAATGCCCTTGAACATATCCGGCTTTTCGTTAGGATCGGGCTGATGAAGCATCCCCTTGTAGCCTGAACCTGTTGTACGGGGCTTGTTAGTATAAATTCTAGGAACAATAAAAATCTTATCCTCTACCTTATCCTGAACCTTTCTCAGGCGTGATATATAATCAATAACGCTATCCTCATTATCAGCCGAGCAAGGCCCGATAATAAGCACCAACCTATCATCCTTTGATGAAAAAATCTTTTTTAGCTCAATTGCTCTTTTTTTAACGATATCGCTAAGCTCTTTACCAAGCGGATACATCTCTTTAACTTCCATAGGTATAGCAAGTTTTCTTTCAAAATCCATATTCATAGCTCTTCACTCTTTTCTGTGTTTATAATATCTTTTATATCTTTTGAAATATAGAAATCACTTATCAAAATATGCCCTGCGCTTTGTGGACAGGCGCATTTTTTCTCTTAGTCCTTCTATATTGTTTTTATAAAGCATATCGCGCAAGGATTCAAATTCACTTATAAATATGTCCATCTCTTTTATAAGCACCTCTTTGTTGAGCAAAAAAAGCTCGCCCCACATCTTGTCATTTATTCTGGCGATGCGCGTCAAATCTCTGAACGAATCACCGGTATAATCTACAAGGTGTTCGTTGTCGCTGCAGGTCATCAGCGCAACCGCGATACAGTGAGTCAGCTGAGACAAAAAGCCTATCATCTCGTCATGCTCTTTCGGAGACAATACCGAAATGCGAGAAAATCCCAAGATTTTTCCCAGCCCCTTGCACCACTCGATTGCTTCTTGAGAGTTACTTTCAGTCGGAGTAACAATAAAATTCGCTCCGATAAAAATTTTGTCGTCGGCATTTTGTACCCCATAGACCTCACGTCCTGCCATAGGGTGAGCGGCAATAAATTCATTGTTTTTAAGCTCTCGCTGAATATCGTAAACTATACACTCCTTAACACCGGTAACGTCAGTGATTATCGCTCCCTTTTTGAACAAATGACTATACTGCTTTATCCAGCTTAAAAAATCATTTGGATAAAGCGCAAAAATAAGTACGTCAGCGTTTTGGACAGCCTGTGTATCAACATAAGAATAGCCTTTGTCTATAATTGAGTTTTCTTCGGCATATTTTATTGATTCTTCATTTTTATCAATAGCACAAACGCTGTAGCCCAGGCGTTTTAATGCCTTCGCGTAGCTTCCGCCCATTAGTCCCAAACCAACTATCAATATATTATTGTCGCAAATCCATTTATTCATATTTTACCTCCACGCCCAGTGTTTGTAGCTTTTCAAAAAAATCCGGAAAGCTTTTTGCCGCAGCATCTGCTCCTTCTATTTCTCCGCCGAAAACGGTCAAAAGCACCGACAAAGCCATAACTATTCTGTGGTCGTTGTGGCTAAAAAGTGTTTTTTCAGGCGATGTTATATTTGACTTAAATACCTCTACGGAATTTTCATTTACCTGCATTTTTATATTAAACTTTGAAAGCTCTTCTTTCATAGCAGCTGCACGGTCGCTCTCTTTGATTTTCAGCCTCTTTGTCCCGACAAATTTCGCTCCGTTTAAATATGCCGCTAAAACAAATAATATCGGCGCTAAGTCAGGGCAATCACAAATATCTATTTCGTTTTCTCCTGCCTTTAAGCGTTTGAAAAGTTCTTTGTATACTCTGTCTCCCTGCAACGAATTTTCATCTAAACCGCAAATTTCTACCTCTCCGCCAATTAAATTCAGCGCTTCAAAAAATGCCGCGTTTGACCAGTCGCCTTCAACCGATGTATCATGCGCTTTATAACGCTGATTGCCGGATATATTATACTCGCTGCCGTTTTGAGAGATATCTATTCCAAAGTCTGAAAGCGCTGATAACGTCAAGTCTATATAAGGCTTGCTCTCGACAGGGGGCAAAAGTAAGATTTTGCTGTCTTCTGAAATCAAGGGCAGCGCAAACATCAGCCCGCTTACAAACTGGCTGCTGATATTGCCGGGTATTTCATACCTGCCGCCTTTTATTTTGCCGCAAACCGTGATGCTTTTATCTGTTTTTTCAAATAACAGTCTCTGCTCTTTACAGATTTTTTCATATATTGTCATAGGTCTTGCTATCAGAGAAGGCTCTCCCAATAAAACCGCCTTCTTACCCGACAGCATACAAAGCGGTACAAAAAATCTTAATGTACTGCCGCACTGACGGCAGTTTAATACAACTTCATCATCAGGTAATTTGCCTGATATTCCCCTTACTTTTGCGCAGTTTTCGGTTATCTCGATTTTTGAACCAATAGCCCTCAGGCAATCTATAGTTGCCTTTATATCATCTGAAAGCGCTATGTTTTTTATTTTGCTCTCGCCCTCTGCCAAGGCGGCACAAATAAGCTGTCTGTGCGCCATACTTTTTGAAGGCGGTGCTGTAAACACTCCCCGAGCGCGAGATTTATATATTTTAACCTTCATATTTTGTCTCCAAATTTTACTGTGTTTATATTGATTTCCAATTAAAATATTTATATTTTTTCAAGGCTTTTGGGATTTATAATCTATCAAAAACCGGATCGCTTCAATATAGCCCTCTACACCTTTTCCTGAAATGGTCTTAATGCAAGCCTGTCTGATATAGCTAATTTGACGAAATGCTTCTCTTGTATCGACCTTTGAAATATGCACCTCAACGGTAGGAACAGCGACCGCCTTGACAGCGTCTAGGATAGCTATACTCGTGTGAGTATATGCTCCGGGATTTATCACAATAGCGTCAGCGTTTTGATAAGCTCCCTGAATAAAATCTACTAAATCACCCTCGTGATTAGACTGCATGATCTCAACCTCGATATCATTATCCTTAGCGTAATTTTCTATCATTTCGCACAGGTCCTTGTAAGTCGTTTTTCCGTAGATATCAGGCTCTCTTATGCCGAGCATATTTATATTAGCGCCGTTAATTACTCTTATTTTCATAATATTTTCCCACCTTGATAATTTCATCAGCCGCTTTGACGGCGTCTGTTTCTACCTTGATTACTTTGTCTGAGGCAGCCATATATATCGGCATGCGCTCGCTGTAAAGCGCTTTTATTTTATCCTTAGAGTTCGCAAGCGGCCTGTCTGCTGTCGGCAAAAGAAAACTCATTTCTCTGTCGAGTAAAAATATCTCTGAGTTTAGCTTTAGAGCTTTTAAATTTTCGCTTTTTAACACCGCTCCTCCGCCTGTGGATATTACCTTTCCTGTCAATTTAGACACGCTTTTTATGATCTCTGTCTCTAAATTTCTGAAATATTCTTCGCCGCTTTCTTCGAATATCAAAGAGATCTCTTTGTTTTCTTTTTTTGTTATCTCATCATCGGTATCAATGAACTCTCGGGATAATTTCTCCGCTACAAGCTTTCCTATCGTAGTTTTTCCGCTCGAAGGCATACCTATGAGTACAATATTTTTCTTTGAAGCTAAAATGCTGTGGTATATGTCTTTGATAAGAGTTTCTTCAAATCTCTTATCGAGAAACAACTCACAGGCATAAACCGCCTGGGCAACCAGCATATAAAGTCCGGAAATGCAAGGGATTTCCAACTCTTTTGCGTTTTGTATCAACAAGGTTGACAACGGATTGTAAATCACGTCTATAACCCCGCTTAAATTTTTAAACCGATTAATATCAACCGGCGTATCATATACGTTAGGGTACATTCCGCAGGGTGTAGTATTGATTATAATATCGGCGTCTTTGTGCTCAGAATACGCCGTTGCGTAAGATACAGTTTCAACAGTGCCGCTTTTTTCGCTTCTGCTGACCTTTAGAATCGATTTTGCGCCCAAATCTTTTGCTACGGCAAATGCAGTTTTGCTCGTGCCTCCTGTACCTAAAATCAAGACCTTTTTGCCGCTTAGCGTTATGCCCGATTTATTTATCATAGCACGCATACCGTAAAAGTCCGTATTATAACCGCAGAGCTTGCCGTCTTTGTTGACAATCGTATTAACTGCGCCTATTTCTTCCGCTTTTTCGCTGACACTATCAATAAGCTCAATGGCCGCTTCTTTATATGGGATTGTAACATTGATGGCAGAAAAGCTCTTGCTTTTTATAAAGCCTTGAAGCTCATCCTTTTTGAGTTCTTTTAATTCGTAATTATACCCGGCGATTTTTTCATGAATTTCTTTAGAAAAGCTGTGCGTTAACCGCTCGCCGATGAGTCCGTATTTCATTTTTATTCTCCTAAATAATCAACGCCGAAACGCGTAGCCAATAAATCACACAAAGCAAGCGCCGTTACAGAGTCTACCACAACCCTTGCACGGTGAATCACCGCCGGATCGTGCCTGCCCTTTATCTGCAAAACCTCGTCGGTTTTTTCTTTGAAATTCACAGTGTTTTGTTTCTTATAAATAGATGGCGTAGGTTTTATTGCTGTTTTAAATACAATCGGCATACCGTTTGTAATGCCGCCGTTTATGCCGCCGTTGTTATTTGTTTTGGTTTTTATCACTCCGTGCGACATGTAAAAATCATCGTTATATTCGCTGCCCGCTCCGTTCACCTTTTCAAACGCACAGCCAAATTCAACCCCTTTTACAGCAGGTATACTAAACAAAGCGTGACTGAGCACTCCCTCAACCGTATCAAACCACGGCTCGCCCACTCCCGCGGGCATCCCTATAACAGCTGATTCAAGTACACCGCCGACGCTGTCAAAGCTTTCTTTTGCTTCAAGAATTTTTTGCGTCATCTCTTCACTTTTTTGATCACTAAGCACAGCAAAAGTTTTTTCATTCAAAGCGTTAATATCTCTCTCTAAATCTTCAAATTCTCTATCCAAAACACCGCCCAAGCTTTTGATGTGAGTGCCGATATGTATGCTCTTTTTTTTCAGCGCAGAAATAGCTATAGCACCCGCCGCTACAACAGGTGCGGTAAGCCTTCCGCTAAAATGTCCGCCACCGCGATAATCTTCAAAGCCGTGATATTTTTCATACGCTGTGTAATCTGCGTGTCCCGGACGTGCCAAAAAGCGCGTACTTTCATAGTCTTTTGAATGGGTATTTTCATTGTTTATTATTATACAAATCGGAGTGCCTGTTGTTTTGCCGCAAAAAACTCCGCTGACAATTTTGAAATTATCGCTTTCTTTCCTCGAGGTAGAAATCAAACCCACTGCCCTGCGTTTATCAAGCTGGGTGCAAATAAAATCCTCGTCAACTTCAACCCCCGGCGCAAAGCCGTCTAAAACCGCGCCGATACACTCGCCGTGGCTCTCGCCAAACAGTGTAACGGATATATTTGTGCCGAATGTATTTTTCATAACAAACCTCCTGTTAGGTTTTATTTTTCACATATTAACTCAATATCCGGATATAAGGTGGAGATATCTACCTTTTTTATAATGTATTCTCCGATTTTTTCAACTCTTACTATATATATCCCATTTGAGTCTACCTTTTTATCATGTAGCATCGCTCTGCATACAGCTTCCTTATCAAGCCTCACCTTTATCGGCAAATCAAGCTTTTCAAGCACACCGATAAGACGCTCTCTGACAGACTCGCTGCACATAGGAATCATACCGAGCCCTACGCACTCGCCGTGATACAATCCGTTTAAATCTTCAAAACTTTCAACCGCGTGACCGATAGTGTGACCAAAATTTAAAATTCTTCTGATAGAGTGCTCTTTCTCGTCTTTTTCTACCACATCTTTTTTTATTTTTAAAGAGCGAATAATAATCTCTTCGATATTTTTCTCTATATCTTCATTTTCAAAAATTTCAAATAACTTTGCGTCGCTCGTCAGCGCCATTTTTACAGCCTCTGAAAGTCCGTTTGAAATCTGGCGTTTGTCAAGAGTTTTTAACAGCGATATATCAATTAAAACCTTTTTAGGCTGATAAAAAGCACCCACGATATTTTTTATTCCCGATAGATTCACCGCAGTTTTTCCGCCGATTGACGAATCAACCTGAGACAAAACCGTAGTCGGTATATTGTAAAAATCAACTCCGCGCATAAAACTCGCTGCACAAAAGCCTGACAAGTCTCCGACAACTCCTCCGCCCACAGCAACTACACAGTCAGCGCGTGTAAACGAATTGTCGAGCATAGTTTTTAAAAGCTTTTCATAGTTTTTAAGACTCTTGCTCTTTTCGCCCTGATCGATCGTAATAATTATCGGCGACGTTGACTGAGCGGCTATCTTTTGAGCATATTCAAAAGGCACGCCGCTGTCGGTCACAATCAAAACTTTTCTGTCAAGATTTAACAGCTCTTTTGCTTTATTTATACAACCGCTTTCTACAACTATATCATAAGCGTTATTTGATAAATTCATATTTATTATCATCTTTTATCCTCATTCTTTAACAAAACATCTACCGAATAGTGCCCAACTACCTTTAGCTTATCGCAATGGCGTTTAATTTCTTCGAGCATCTTTTTGCCGTTTTCGCTGGTCTCGTCGCCTTCTGCCTCTACATAAAAGTAATATTGCCACGCAAGCTCTTTCATCGGGCGGCTCCTAAGCGCCTTCATATTATAGCCGTATGATCCGATGACATTAATCGCCTGCGCCAAAGCTCCGGCTACGTTTTTTACGGTAAACATCAAAAGAAATTTATTTGAATCCTTGCTGCCAGAAAAATTGTTGGCTACTCTCGAAAAAACCGCAAAACGGGTAGAGTTTGTATCGCTCTCGTTGATATCATGATCGAGCACCTCAAGATTATATAGCTTTGCAGTATCTGCCGAGGCTATAGCCGCCAAAGCTTTGTCGCCTTTTTCGGCAGTCTGTTTTGCAGCGCGTGCAGTGTTGGTCGCTTCTATCGGCTCGAAGCCGTGATCTTTAATATAATTTGCACACTGTGACAACGCCTGTGGGTGGCTGATTACATATTTAATGTCGCTTAGCTTCGCGCCGTTTACTCCCAATAAATTGTGAGAAATTTTTAGTGTATAAACCCCGTTGACATAAAGTGATCCTGAAAACATCAGATCCATCACCTGGCCGACTTCGCCTGCATAAGAATTCTCTATCGGTAAAACACAGCAGTCGCTCTCTCCCGATACAACGCTATAGTACGCTGACTTAAAATCAGAATAAGCTACAAGACGTGAATATGGAAATATGCGTTTAGCTGCAATATTTGCAAATGCTCCTTCCACTCCGCTGTAAGAGACTTTTCTGCCCTTTATCAGACCCTCCTGATACTGCTTTGAAAGCTCCATCTCTTGCTGCAAAAAACGTATATAATATGAGCGAATACTCTCGTCTGAAATGTACTTGGAATTTTTATCTATCACTGCTTTTTCACGGTCTTTATCAAATATCGGCAGGCCGCATTCTTTTTTGTGCTGTGCAACTGTTTCAACCGCCTTCATGCGCTCATAAAACAGCTTTGACATTTGTTTGTCTATTTTATTGATTGTATTTCTAGCGTCATCTAACTTACTCATAAAAACACCTCTTTACCGGGTTTGATTATAAATCAAAAAAGCGGTCCTGCCCGAAAACAGAACCGCTCTCATCTGAAAGTGAACCATTACATTCGGACAGCCTTTGTATTTTGGGTATAAAAATACCAGCCCGCAAAAAAGCGAACGAATGTAAACATAAAGAAGCTGTTAAGTTTTGATAATATTTTTTCGTTTTTCACAACCGTCGGCTCCTTTACAACTTATTCTTAAAACTTAATGGAATCATAATAACACTTTAAAGTGAAAAAATCAATATGTTTTTTTAATTTTCTTAAATTTGACCGCAACCGCTTTATGCGCGTTAATTTTCATCGTTCAATCTCGACTGGGTTTCAACTCTAACGAGCTGGTCAATACAGGCTGTAACAGTATACGCATTAGCACATCCGTGCATTTTTATAAGCGGCTTAACCGTTCCCAAAAAAGTCGCTCCGCCGCGGGAATTAAGGTCAAATTTTTCACTTAACCTGTTCAAAATTTCATCATACAAAGCATCAGTGTTATCTTTATCTTCATTGTGCTGAGTTTTGATAAGTTTTACCGCCTGCATTGCTGCTTTTCCGGTAGCCTCGATATTTTTAAGCAGAATATTACCCGAAAAGCCATCGGTGACAACTACTTCCGCCTTATCGGTCAAAATATCAAAGCTCTCAATGTTTCCTATAAAATTCAATTCTGACTTTTCTATCAATTCATAAGCTTCATTCACAAGAGTCGTGCCCTTGCCTTTCTCCGCTCCGACAGAAAGCAGTCCCACGCGCGGATTCTTGACTCCAAACGCAAGTCTTGCAAACTCACAGCCCAGCAAGGCAAATTTTAACAAATCGTTCTTGCTGCACGAAAGCGATGCTCCACAATCCAAAAGGCAAACCCATTTGTCTCCTATCGTCGGTATAGCCGCCGAAAGTACAGGGGCTTTAACGCCCTTTTTGAGTCCCAGCCTGCACATAGAGCCAACAAAAAGCGCGCCTGTGTTCCCTGCGCTGAGACCTGCAAAACACTCGTCGTCGCTTTTTAGTCTATCAAGCATCATCGCCATGGACGAATCGTTTCTGCCGTTAAAAATGCAAGTCGGCGGATCGTCATTTGATATAGCGTCAAAGCTCTCTATAAATTCAATTCGTTTTATAATATCCGGATCAGCGCTTTTTGTCTGTTCTTCAAAGCTTTCTTTGTTTCCTATAATAACCGCGCCGAATTCCTTATACTTATCAAGAGCGCCCAAACAACCTTTTATTATAATCTTGTCCGACGCGTCGGCGCCAAAAGTATCAACTACAATTTTACGCATTACTATAAATCACCCGATTTATGGATTTTTGCTTTATTATTTCGCTTTTTCAAAGGCAGATTTTTTGCTGTTTATTCTACGGCAAAAATATAATCGTACACAGGCTGATCGCCTCTTATAAAGCCGCTTTCAAGCATCGGAAATTTTTCTTCCAGCTTTTCTTGAAGAAGCCCGGCCTCATCTTCGTCGACGCCGTTGCCGTAAAACGCGGTCAACACTTCCTTATCATCAATATCCGGAAGGTTCTCTAACAGCTTAAATATCGCGTTAAACTTATCGCTTGAAGCGGAACGGACCGTCTCGTTGTCAAGGCCTATATAATTGCCTTTTTTGATATTTATTCCGTTTAACGTTGTATCCCTTGTCGCGGTTGTAACATAGGCAGAGGTAACGTTTTTTAGTCCGTATGACATTCCCTCTATCATTTCTTCCACGCTGTCTGCCGAATTATCCATCATCGAAAGCGCCGAGTAGCCTTCGGCTATAGAATGAGTCGGAATAATCCTGACGTCGCATTTTTTATATATACTTGCCGCCTGTTTTGCTGCCATAATTACGTTCGAATTGTTCGGTAAAACAACAATATGGTCTGCATCTATTTCATCAAAGGCTTTTATAAAATCCTCTGTGGACGGATTGTCGGTTTGTCCTCCCGAAATTATCGCGTCAGCCCCTATTCCGGCAAAATATGCAGAAATTCCATCTCCCGACAGCACTGCCGCTACAGCATACTTTTTATGCTTTTTAGCTTTTTCTTTTTTGTGTAAGATCTCGTTATGCTGCAAAGCCATGTTCTCAATCTTCAATGTCAAAAACTCACCAAACTTATGAGCATAAGAAAGCACCTGTTCGGGTTTGTACGCATGCACATGGACTTTCACTATATTGTCGTCGCGTATAGCCACAATGCTGTCACCCATAGACGACAGAGTGTTTATCATTTCGTCCAAGTCAAACTCCTCGCCTCTCGAATCTGAAAACATAAGCTGCAATATAAATTCCGTACAATAGCCGTAATCCATTTTGCCGTTGTCTTCGAGCGTATGAGCCTTATTGTCTGAAGTTTTTGTAATATTCAAACTTACATCTGAATTTTCATCCAATATATTGCCTTCGAGCGCCATTTTCATTCCCTGAAAAACAGCCAAAAATCCGGCTCCTCCGCTATCTACTACACCGGCTTCCTTCAATACCTCAAGAAGGTTCGGAGTATTCTCAAGCGAGCGCTCCATAGCAAAAACAAGCTTATCAAAACAATCCTCTATTGAACTTATACTGTCTATTCGGTCATTAATATATTCATAAGACTCTCGCATAACGGTCAGCATGGTGCCCTCTACAGGTGTTGCAACCGAAGTATACGCCTGATCAACACCCGCCTTCATACCTGCCGCAAAGTCTTGTAATCCAAGTACTTGTTTAGCTTCAACGCCTTTTGCAAAGCCGCTGATAAACTGAGATAAAATGACCCCTGAATTACCCCTTGCCGAAAACAACGCTCCGTGCGCAACTTTTTTCATATATTCTCCGACCGAGCTTTCGGCTTTTATTCCGTCTACTCCTCCACGCATTGTCATGCTCATATTAAGGCCCGTATCCCCGTCGGGTACGGGAAATACATTTAACTCATCTATCTTTTCTCTGACGGCATAAAGATGGCGATAGCCGTTTTTGAGCATAGTATCAAAAAGCTTACAGTCTACGCTTGTGTATCCCATATTATTCTCTTCCCTCTATTGTCACTTCTTTCCCAACAATATACGCAGCTACACAGCCGGGTCCTACAGAAGCGCCGACTATTGTGGTAATAAAGTTAATATAACAATCCTTGAATTTTACCATACTCAGTATTTCATCTCTAAGCTTTTGAGCTTCTTGTATATCGTCGGCATGAGAAATATATAAGGTCTGATTTTCAGGATCAACTGCTATTTCTTTTATCATCAGCGCCGCTTCGTGTCTGACGTTTTTTGTGCCCTTAACTTTTTTAACCGCATAGTTTTGACCGATTTTATCGGAAATCAAAATCGGTTTAACCCCGAACAAATTGCCAAAAAATGCGCTCGACGCAGTGACTCTTCCTGCTCTCTTTAAGTACGACAGGGTGCTGACATAGCCAATTTGATTAACCTTTAGGCGGTTTTTTACAATATAATCTGCAACCTCGTCTATTGTTTTGCCCTCTGATCTTAAAAGCGAAGCTTTTATTGCAAGATAGCCTTGCCCCAGAGAGCTTATAAGCGAATCTATACATATGATTTTACGATCTTTATACTCTTCTTCAAGTTTATTAGCCACCGTTTTTGCAATATTAATTGAGCCCGAAAGAGCTGACGAACATGAAATATAAAGTATATCCTTGCCGTCCTCAAGCACTTTTTTAAATTTGGTTTCATATTCCGCAGCAGGCACCTGAGTTGTACGAATACGATTTCCCTCACGCATAAAATCATAAAACTCTTTAGGCGAGTGAGACTCCCAGTCAAGAGAAGCTCTGTACTCCTTTTCATCAAGAATATAGTTCATTGCAACATAATCAATATTATACTTTTCTCTGAGATCCTTACCCAAATCGCAGGTTGAATCCGCAAAAATAACAAAGTTATCCATTTCCCTTTACCTTTCCTCAAAATTGTTATTTGTAAAATCAGCTTGACACGCTCTGTTTTGAATTTTGTCTAAAAATTTATTTTAATGCTTTTTTATCCAAAGCTTTTACCTCTGCTTCGATTTGTGCCATAATAGCTTTTTCTTCTTTAAGATCCTCGCTTATCGGCTTTCCCCTATAGAACGCTGCGCAAAGTCCGGGTCCTATAGAAGCTCCGCACGCCATACCTACGGGATTTATAATTACTTCTTTAACCTTAAAACGCTCTTTAATTTTTTGAGCTAAAAGCTGGGCATATTTTTGGCGCAGAGAATGAGCTACAAATACGATTTGATCCTCGGGATCAACGATCGTTTTTTCCATATATCTCAGCGTCATCTCTATAGCAGCTTTTTTACCTTTTGCTTTTGTAAGCACCTGTGACAGGCCCTTATGATTAAACTCAGCCATGGGATTTACTCCTACAAGAGTTCCGAAAAACGCCTTGAAATTAGAGAGTCTTCCGGTTTTTACCAAAAAGAACAGATCGTCTATCATTCCCATTTGATGAACAGTATTCTTGGTTTTTTCTATATAATCAAAAGTTTCTTCTAGTGAAGCGCCGCTATCGCGCTTTTGACACGCCAAAACAACAATCAAAGCCAGTGCAGTTGAATATCTGAGCGAATCTACGCACAAAATCTTTCTTTCCGGATACTTTTTTAAAAGCTCTTTTGCTGCCAGTACATTTTCATTATACGAAGAAGACAGTCCGCTCGAAAGAGAAATCGCAAGGATATCCTTGCCATCTTTTAGATTTTTTTCAAAAACCTCTGTTATCTCTCCCATCGGAACAGCCGCAGTTTTATATAATATCTTTCTCCCTTTCATAGAAGTATAATATTCCTCGTCCGACATTTTATTCCAATCAAGGTCAAGCGGCTCGCTGTGTCCGTCAGGGTAATATATTACACCCCTAAGATAGTCTTTGATCCCAAATCGATCTCTAAGCTCCTTCGACAGATCGCATGATGTATCCGGTATGATTACAAAATCACCCATTATATTTTCCTCCTTTTATACCGAACATTTATATGTTTTATTGTGTTTTTAAAAACGGTTTGTTTAACACATAACAACTTTTTGAATTATACCATAACAGCTATTTCTTTTCAACTAAAATAATTTTAAAAACAAATATTGGATTCTCTGTGTTGTAAATAGGTGTGAACCATTTTAGGTAAAAAATTAAGTAACAATATGGTAGAATGTTTTTTGCCTGCCTTTAGAGTGGAGCGTAGAGCAACGGAAAAGACGAGCAAAACTAAGTTTTATGCTGCCAACTTCTCCGTTAAAATTTGTTTTTAACTTTTGTATCCTAGAGTTCTCATCGGCTTACGGTTGGTCCATTCCAAATGTTCTGATAATTTTCTGTTTAACTCATCTACATTTCTGAAGGTTTCCCAATCATAGAAATATCTCTGATTATTTCTGTGCTTCTTGTGTTAATTCATGAGAAGTAACTTCTTTTCTGGTAAATGTTTTGTGGTAAATTCATTATACCATATTTAGTTGTTACTTCTCTTTTTTATTGGGTCATATCATTTCATCACATACATCATTTAAACTGTATAATTATTAGCGGAAAAAAACTGCTATTTTCTTTAAAAAAATAAAAATTAACAGTATATTTATAAGTTGACAAAAAATACAATTATTAGTATAATGTGTATACTAGATAATAGCCATATTTTTTAAATAAAATAACAAGTTTTTATAGAATATACATAGTAATGTATTTCAAATTAAAGTTTTTATAACCAGATGATAATCGCGACAAACATTCAATGAAAGGAGGCTTATCACACTATTTTTAAATTTTGAGCAGATATTTATAAAACTAAATCAAAAAATTTTTAGGAGAAATGGAGATTTTAACATGAAAAAAGTATTTAGAGCATTATTAGTATGCATGCTTGTTGCTGCTTTGGCAGCTACATCCTTTATAATTCCCGTTTCAGCGGCTAAGGTTGATGAGGGAAGTTCTGTAGGTACAATATTTGAAGGTCAGCGTGTTAGAAGCTATGATAAGAGAGTTGTATACATTGAAAACAATGTGGCAAAAAAATGTTTTTCTGGATGCATTTTTGCTAAAAACGCGATTTTAACATGTGTTCACGGGGTTATGGATAATGGTTGCGTTGTTAATCCGTCAAGCCTTCAGGTTTATCCAGGAGGAAAGGATGGACAATCATATAAAGTTAAAAAAATAATTTTTGATCGTTCAGTCATGAATTTACCTTCAGGTGATATTAGATGGTATCCTAACAAAGACTGGGCAATTCTTGAAACAGAAGATAACATTGGTGATAAATACGGCTATTTTGATTTTAGCTCTGAAGTTACCACAAATGATACGTTGACTAATACAGGCTACCCAGGAGATAAAGGTTGTGAGCAGTATACCGAGAGCGGTAAGAAGGCTATTGATGTTAAGCCACTTATCATTACACACTATTTTTCTACATATGGCGGTTCAAGCGGATCCCCTTTATACAAGAGCGTAAACGGTAAGGCTGTGGTTGTTGGACTTATTACTGGGGGTGATTGTGCAAGAAGAATAGATGAAGAATTGTACAATACCATGATGAAGATTAGAAACAAACATTATTATATTGAATACCATGCCGATGACGTCAGTTCCAGTAAAGATGATATAATGAATGAAACAGTTGTTTCTTACGGAACCGCCACCCCTTTGAGAAAAAACACCTATGCAATTAACGGATGTCATTTCATAGGTTGGACAGCGTATAGACGTTCTGATTATAAGTGGTGTTATAAAAATCCTACTACCGGTAAACCGGAATGGTATACAATATACAATGTGCCCGTTGGATGGGAAAAGTATATTTATTACGATGAGCAGTTAACAGCTGCAGCCTCTGGAACTAACGGCGATACTATAGATATGTATGCTCAATGGAGCTCTGGTTCAAGCTATACCATTGAATACAAGGCCAACGGCGGCAAAGGTACTATGAATACAACAACCGTTAATTACGGAGTTTCAACTAAGTTGTCTGCCAATACTTTCACGTACGGCTCAAGGAAGCTTTTGGGTTGGATAGCCACACGGAACGGTTTACAATTATATGAAAATCCTAAAAATCCTTCAGAAACAAAGTGGTGCCTGCCTGGTTATGATAGCGCCGGATGGCAAGACCATATTTTTAAGGATGGAGATGCTGTTTATAATCTTACAGGTGTTGATGGTGCTTGTGTGACAATGACAGCTCAGTGGAGCAGTCCCACTGCTTGTACTATTTACTATGATTCGAACGGCGGCAACGGTAATATGGAACCAACCGTTATTGAGTATAGTTCAATTAGCGGTAAGCTCAGCAAAAATACATTTACCAAGGATAATTACAATTTTGTGGGTTGGACAGTAAATTACATCAACAGGTCATCTATTTATTGGCTCTATGAAAATCCAGAGAAGCTTTCGGAAAAAGGCTGGTACAGTGAAGAATCCGCACCAGAAGGATGGACCAAGCATATTTATAAAGACTGCGATGCTTTTGAACCGAACTCAAAACATGACAAATATAAGATAACTATGTGTGCTCAGTGGGAGGAAAACAACAATCCCCCTACCTATACCATTAACTACAATGCCAACGGCGGCAGTGGCACTATGGATTCAACACAGGGCACTTGCAATGTTCCAACTAAACTTGCCAAGAACACATTTACAAACGGCGAAAATAAATTTGCCGGTTGGTCAGCACATAGATCTTCTGACGATAAATGGTTCTACAGAAACCCAAAGAACGGAGCATATTCCGGTTGGTACAAAGAAAATTCTCAGCCGG
>DEKP01000040.1:0-39747 GCA_002353935.1 Ruminococcaceae bacterium UBA2719
CAAAAGGGTACCGTTTTTTATTTAAGTCGTGAGGAAAGGTCGCCACCCCCCACAGCCGAATAACGCTTAGGTTTATGCCCCCTGAGCTTTTTTATTTCAACCGCAAGGAAAGGACTCCGTATAAAACCGAGCAAAACGCCTTAAACACTGAGTTTTTGCCGTTTTTCTTTTTTGCCAAAAAGCTCAAAAATATTCAAGCTGTTGTTTATTTATTTTTTATTATTGATAACAAAAACTTCCATTTTTCTTTTAACTCCTTGTTCTTTATAATAAAAACGTATATAATTATCAGGATAACATTCAATATCTCATGGAGTGTGAGTGCCAAAATGAGCAAAAAAATAATTAAAAAACAACCTGTCAGTCGCATCCAGGCATCGCCTGATGTCGGTCTGACATCACAACAAGTTGCCGAGAGAACAAATAAAGGTCACATTAATTTTACAACCGACCCAAATGAGAAGAGCACGGCAAAAATCATCGCGAGCAACCTGTTCACTTTCTTCAACGTTGTGCTGATGTCTATTGCGCTGGTTCTAATAGTTCTAATTATATATCTAAACGCTTCAGGAAATACCGATATTGTAAACGAATACTTTGGCTTTTCAAAATTTATTTTTCTAATCCCCGCAGTTATGAATGTAGGTATGGGTTCTTTTCAGGAAATTAAGAGCCTGAAGGTCATCAAAAAACTTCGTATTGTCACAAGCACCAAAGCTAAGGTTATACGCGACGGTAAGAGCTTGTCAATCGAAGCTGTTGACATTGTGTTGGATGATGTGGTGGCTGTTTGTGCTGGCGATCAGGCGTCAGCTGATCTGATCGTACTAAGCGGCGAAGTCGAAGTTGATGAGTCCATACTTACAGGAGAAGCTGATCAAGTTAAGAAAAAAGCCGGAGATACCATTCTCTCGGGTTCATCAATTATCGTCGGATCGGCAAAATGTCGTGCAGAAAAAATCGGTGACGATACCTATGCAGCAGAACTTACCCGTAAAGTGAAGTCAGGCACACGCCACAAATCTGAGCTGATGACATCTATTATGAAGATTATCAAGGTTCTGACCATCGGCCTGTTAATTGCTGTTGCTGTCATAACTACAACTTTGATCCTCAAATTTTCTTTAACCGGCAGCAATACTGCTATCTGGGATGGACTGGATCTATCGCTTAGCAATCCCCTATCGTGGGTTATGATCCTACTGACAGACAGTATGTTCGGCATCGGCATTATTCCCTCCGGTTTGGTGCTAACTACATCTGTTGCCTTGATGGTTTCCATCGCTCAGCTCACAAAAAAACAAACACTCGTACAAGAGCTTTACTCGCTAGAGAATCTATCAAGGGTAGATGTAATATGTTTGGACAAAACAGGTACCCTGACCGATGGTACAATGTCCGTCTGTGACATAAAAGCATTTATTCCGATGGACGACCTAAAGCAGCACGCAAGAATGTTGATAGCAGCCTCCGGTGACGAACGCAACGCTACCGCAGAGGCTATATATCAATATTTCGGCACATCAGACGAGCCTGATTTTAAAGAAACTATTCCCTTCTCCAGTGAGAACAAATATTCGGGACTTATCTATAATGACGGCAAAAGATTACTGATGGGAGCTCCGGATTATCTTATTGATAAAGATGATGAGCGTATGAGCTATGTTGTCGAACGTGCAAAACTCGGTAATCGAGTTATCGCAATTAAGCTCGATGATGAGCTTATTGCCTTTATCGCCATTGAGGACCATATACGCGACACCGCTGCCGATACACTAAAATTTTTCCGTGAAAACGGTGTTGCCGTAAAGGTGATCTCCGGAGACAGTCCGCTGACCGTGAGCATAATTGCACAAAAGTGCGGCATCGTCAACGCCGATAAGTACATCTCTCTTGCAGGGGTTGCAATTGAGGATATTCCCTCAATTGCCGAAGAATATACTGTCTTTGCCCGTGTTTCACCCGAACAAAAGGAGGCGCTGGTTGCCGCTTTGCAAGCGAAGGGCCACAAGGTTGCCATGACGGGTGACGGAGTAAATGACATACTTGCTCTCAGACGTGCAGATTCCTCAATCACCTTTGCTAAAGCAACTGAAGCTGCGAAATCGTGTTCTGATGTTGTACTGCTCGATAACGATTTTATCCATCTCAAAGAGGTCGTAGGCGAAGGTCGACGCGTTATCGGCAATATTCAAAAAACTGCAGTACTATATCTTATGAAGTCTATTGTTGTGTTCTGCCTTGCTATCGCACTGATTCCGTTTGCAAAAGGACAAATGTGGTTTTCGATTGAGAATATGTATATGCTAGAAGCAGCCGTTATCGGTACAGGCGGATTTTTGCTCTCACTTGAGCCACGGCGCACTCCGATAAAGGGCTCGTTTATGAAAAATATTGTAAGCCAGGCAGTTGCCGCAGGGATACTCGCTTTGTGTGCGACGCTAATGCCTATTATGTTGTATACTATACCTGCCTACAGCGCTGCACAACCCTTTATAACTTATGAGAACGTGCGACCAATGATGACCGTTCTGACAACTTTTGCCGGTCTGGTAGTAGTGCTTTCAATGTGCATACCATTCAACAAGTACCGAACACTGTCCATACTCGCAGTAGTCGGCGTTACAATCATCCTCGGGCTGCTCTTTCCTTCGTCATATATCAGCGGCAAAGCTGCGGCGTTCGACGCACAATTTTTTAACGAGATGTTTAGACCTATGAATTCTCCGGCTGTGCGTGCACTTGTATCTGACCCCAACAACTACACCGTTTTGCGCATCTTCCTTTATGTAGCTGTTCCAGCCTTTATTCTTGTTCACTTCGCTGCCGAAAACTATGCACGCAAGGAATTCAAGAATCTTAAAAAGAATCGTGCCTTTAGAATCGGAAGACGAATGATGCTTTCAGCCGGATTTGTCCTTATAATCCACGGCTTTGTCTCCATTATAGAGCTGACAGCTCTGTTGCGGTTTATAATAGGTGTTACCGCAGAATATAACGTTATTATAAGATATGCCTTAGGAGCCTTCTTTATATTGTTCTTTGTTTATTATACGCTGCACTTTTCTATCGGTGTAATTGGCTATATGGTGTGGAAAGAACCAACCAAGTTGCGTATAAAAATAGGATTTATCTCAGGCATAATTTTGCTGATTTTAAATTTAATACCGATCATCTTCATAGGGGCGGTCATGTCAAGCAGCAATCTGCTGGATATTTCAGGCAGTATCATCTCTCTTGTCATCATTGCGATATATATCGTCGGCTCCGTAATCGTGCTCATCAACCGCAAGTGCGCTATCCCTGCACCCCGAAAGAAAATGAATATTAATTAAAACTACTGATTTAAATAAATAACCACATATCATCTATCTTTATTTCGAATATTTTGCGTTATTAAAGATATAATTTATCTAATCAACTCGTATATGTTCATTTCGATATTAATGAAACCGTGAGGAAATAACTATGAAAAAATTTAGACAACACGCTAACATTAAAAGTATAACAAGTATCGTTTTGCTGCTCGTTGTGTTTTCTGCGATCGTATTGACTATAGGATACAATATCTTTACCGAGGCACTTCTTGAACAATACAGTGAAGGAGCATACCTCACTGCAAAAACAGCATCACAGCTTGTTAATGCTGATGATATGGATGAATATGTTAACAGCGGCGGACAGGGCGAGAAATATATGAAAGTATGGGAAGATCTGGATCGGCTCTGCAATTCCTCGGGTTCGACCTTCATTTATGTGATCATCCCCGATACAACGGATTATGCCCACATAAAATTTGTTTTTTCGACAATTGACCACAACAGCAGATACACAAAATATGATTTCGGCTATCTTAGGGAAACCACCAACGACGAATACAAGCAGAAATACCGATCGCTCTACGAACAGACTTCTGAGCGTGAGATGGTGGTACGTGATAAAGGATACATAGAAACCGATTCTCATATCACGCTTATTGTTCCGTTAAAAGGAAGCGACGGAAAAGTAAACTCTCTGCTGTGCGTACAAAGGCAGATGGATATTCTAACCAATATGCGCAACAGTTTTATTAAAAAGATTTTGTTTGCACTCATCTGTTTAGTCGTTGCAGTTATCCTCATTCAGAGCTTTTTCCTTCACCGTACACTGTTGCGCCATTTGAAGCTGATGTCAGAGGAAGCGATTCGCTTTTCGACTGAAAACACCGTTCCGAAAAAGAAATTGTGTGATTCGATACGCAACACCGACGAGATCGGCGCGCTCGCCGCTTCTATCGACCGGATGGAGGAACAGATACAAGCTTATATAAAAAATCTAACGAAGATAACAGCAGAAAAGCAGCGGATCAGCACCGAGCTTTCTCTTGCAACAAAGATTCAGGCAAACATGCTGCCAAGCATCTTTCCGGCATTTCCCGAACGAAGAGAATTTGATATCTATGCATCAATGGAGCCCGCTAAAGAGGTAGGCGGTGACTTTTATGATTTCTTTCTAGTAGACGATGACCACCTATGCATGGTGATAGCAGACGTATCAGGCAAAGGTGTGCCTGCAGCGCTGTTCATGATGGCGTCTAAAATAATACTTGCAAACAACGCTATGCTCGGAAAATCTCCGGCACAAATCCTAACCGACACAAATACTGCTATATGCAATAACAATCATGAAGAAATGTTTGTCACGGTATGGCTTGGCATCTTAGAAATTTCAACAGGAAAGCTCACAGCCGCTAACGCCGGTCATGAATATCCTGTTATAAAATCGAATGATGAGTTTGAACTGTTAAAAGACAAGCACGGCTTTGTTATCGGAGGCATGGCCGGCATTAAATATAAAGAGTATGAATTCCAAATGAAACCGGGTTCCAAGCTGTTTTTATACACCGACGGCGTAACAGAGGCTAGCAACGCTGAACAAGAGCTTTTTGGTACTCAACGTATGCTAGAAGCACTAAACTCGGATACATCTGCAGACCCTAAGAGCATCTTGCAACAAGTTCACAACGCTGTGAACATCTTCGTCAAAGACGCAGAACAGTTTGATGATTTGACAATGCTTTGCATAGAGTACAAAGGAGGAAAGCATGATGGAACCTAATGTGCATGAACTGATAATACCTGCACAAGTCGATAAACTATCCACTCTTCTCTCTTTTGTTGATACTTTGCTGAAAGATAGCGGATGCCCTTTGAAAGTGCAAATGCAAATTGACGTCACACTCGAAGAGCTGTTCGTAAATATTGCACACTACGCCTATCAAAAAGACGGGGGTAAAGCCAATATTCGTGTTAAGATTACTTCAAAATATGCTGAAATCACACTCATTGACAACGGTATTCCATATAATCCGCTACAAAAGCCTGATCCCGATATTACATTGTCGGCTCAAGAACGTTCTATAGGAGGCTTGGGAATATTCATGTCAAAAAAATTCATGGACGAAATTTCTTATAAGCACTGTGACTCAAAGAATATTTTGACAATTAAAAAATTTTTTTAATAAAACGAAAAATAATTATAAATATTACAAAACCAGTCAGAGCAAAAAATGCAGAAATTTTGACTACTGTCACGCCTGTTCTGATAATCAGTGCTTTCCTTTTTTCAACAAAAAACATATAAAAAGACTCTGTTCGATTTTTGAACAGAGTCTCTGTTTTATATAATAATATTATTGCTCAGTAAACTAATGTATCGTACTTTTCAAGAAGCTCGGCAATTACATCGTGACATGCGGCAATCAGTTTTTTGCCTTCGTCAGTCTTGTCCTCGCCGATACGAATAACGCGGCGCATTACACGAAGCAGCCCGATAAGCGAAGCTTTTTCCTCTACCTCGTTGAGCTTTGCTTCATCATCAGATTCGAGGTATTCTGCTAAGATACGCCTCCAAAGCTTATAGGTTAAATCTATGGGCAATTTGAGAAATCTCTCAACCACTTTACTATCAGAAATTCCAAAACCCTTGTAAGCATTGAAAATGAACGCAAGCTCATAGATTGGGTTGCCGGTACACAGAGTATCCATGTCAATCAACAAGGTTTCGCCATTTTGCATCATGATATTTTTTACGTGCAGATCGCCATGCATCATCATACCGTTCTCCGGGATGGAATCTATCAGCGCGCTAAGCTTTTCAAGCTGTTTAGTAGTAAAATAGTTTTTCACCTCGCCAACCCAGCGGACTGCGGTATCCTTTTGGTGAGGCAGATTTTCCGGTGCCTTAGTCGCGTGTATGATCTTCATGATCTCTACGCTTTTTTTTGCCACCATATCAAGATTTTCGGCGTCCTCACGCAATATCTCGTCAAAACTTTTTGCGTTGAGCAATTCAAATACCGAACCATAGGTATCGCCGACTTTTACAACATCATAAGGTATCGCAGTGGGAACGCCTAACAAAAAGGCAGTACGGGAAAGTTCTCGTTCACGCTTGATCTCATCAAGGGTGGATGCGTCTTTATACACCTTGACTATGGTATCTGTGTTGACGCGGTATACTTTTCCGTTTGAGCCTTCGCCTATGATCTCACAACCGCTTACATCATAAAAACGGTATGCTTTTTCAACCATTACCATCTCGGTAAAGCCGGTTACATCGAATATTTCATAGACCGCAGTACTGGTATTAATGATTTTAAGTTCGCTAAATCTTTTGCGAAGCTTCAAAACAACCCTAAGTCCGGCACTGCTAATATACTCGAGCTTCTCGGCGTCCAAAATCAATAAAACAGGATTATTTTGCGCGATGCTATCATCAATCTCTTTTTCAATTACAGGAGAATTTACAGAATCTATATGCCCTTCCAAAAAAATCGTCAGTGTCCCGTTTTTTAAAGTTGTTTTCATATTTAACCTCCAAAAATGATGTTCAACAATGCTGTATATTCTTTATAGGCGGCAGTATTCTCAAATTCACTTAACAGCTCGGCTATCGTATAATAGTACCACGCCTGCTGCTTTTTATCTTTTTGGTTATAATGTTCCCACATAGCGTCGCCCTCTTGCATATACTGACGACAAAATGAACGTACATTAGAGAGTTTGTCGGACAACCACATGATTTTCACCCCAATATCCGAAGTGTTTTTTAGGTGATCCAGAGATTTTTCCTTGCGCAGCTTCCAACTTTCTGTTCGTGAGAGTTTCTCATATTTGTTCTCTGTTTCACCCGCGACAAGTTCAGCTACTCTTTCCCCCATCGCCTCTCTAATATCATCGATGGTAGTGTCAGTATCCTCCACAGTATCATGAAGAACTACCGCCGCGAGGATCTCGCGGTCATTTGTCAACGTTGCTGCTATAGATGCCGCTTCGCAGGGATGAAGGGTAAAAGGTATATCATCCCTTTTCCTTGTTTGTCCTTCATGGGCTTTTATAGCAAAAGCCAGCGCCTTTTCAAATATATCCATCTGTCAATCGTCCTTTCAGAAGGTTTTAGCTTCACCAAATTGCAGTTTGTTTTGAATGAATTATATCATAACAAGCTAATCTTTTCAATATAATTGTATTTGAAAGCACTCTATTTCAAATAAAGATTTACTGCCGGTTTTTAATTAATATATAAGCCTGTAGCCATAAATAAAATCATTAAAATAATACCGTAGCGGTTACTCCAAGCCCGCTACGGTAAATTAATTTTATATGATATAATTATTTTCCTTTATCGCGCACTGCCAAAAACTCCAAGAGAACCTAAAAATAATACTAAAAGCAGCACAGGTGCAACAAACTTAACCATAACATTATAAAGATGCTTTCTTCCGAACTTCTCACCATTTTTGGTTGCTTCTTCGATAACCATCTTAGGCTTAGCGATAAAGCCTATTAGTATGCAGGTACCTGCCGCCAGAACAGGCATAAGTACATTATTGCTGATATAATCAAATATATCAAGGATCTGACCTTTAGTTCCGTTAGGAAGTTGTAACTCAAAGTACAAAAGGTTATAGCCAAGACAAATAACAACACCCATCACCATAGCTATTATACCCTCTATCGTAGTAGCTTTGCCTCTGGAAATTCCTCGTTTGTCTATCATTCCGGAAACAACCGCTTCTAAAATAGATACAGAGCTTGTCAACGCAGCGAATAAAACCATAAGGAAAAATATTATACCCACAATACGTCCGGCCACTCCCATTTGAGCAAATATCTTTGGCATTGCAACAAACATCAGCCCCGGTCCCGCAGACATTCCTTCACGTCCTAAAAATACATATACCGCAGGAATTATCATAACTCCTGCAAGAAAAGCAACTATAGTATCAAATATTTCAATCTGATTAACTGACTTCATCAGATTATCTTTATCCTTAAAATAAGAACCGTATGTAACCATAATTCCCATTGCAACGCTTATGCTGTAAAAGAGTTGTCCCATGGCATCCATAATCACCATAAACACATCTCTTACATTCATCCCTTCCAGATTTGGAACAACATATATCATAAATCCATCTAAGCCTGTTCTACCGTTTGTTGATGCGCTGCCCTGTATAGTCAAAGAATAAATTGATATTCCTACTATAAGAACCAACAAAACCGGCATTAATACCTTTGAAAGCGATTCTATGCCCTTGTTGACTCCGCGATATATAACCGCACAAGTAAGCACAAGGAAGATAATATTATACACAATCGGTTCTGTTGTTGATGTAATGAAAGAACTGAAAAATGTATCTGACGCCGCATCTATTCCTTGTCCCGTAATAAACGTAACGCAGTATTTAAGAACCCAGCCGCCTATAACACAATAGTACGGCATTATAAGAAACGGTATTATACTTGCAAGTGAGCCAAGCCACGAAAACCTTTTGTCTATAACTCCGTAAGCGGTACGACACCCCTGTTTAGTTTTTCTTCCTATAGAAATTTCAGTAACAAGAAGAGTAAAACCGAAAGTAAGCGCTAAACCAATATAAATAACAAGGAAGAGTCCTCCTCCGTCTTTAGCTGCAAGATAAGGGAATCTCCATATGTTTCCAAGTCCTACTGCGCTTCCTGCTGCTGCAAGAACAAAACCTATTGACCCTGAAAAAGAGCTTCTTTTTTCACTCATATAATTTCTCCTGTTTTGTTTTTAAATTTATTCTATTATATAACAATAAACGCTATATAGCAATAATTATATCTCTTGTAAATCTATAATTTTACTATAATATACAAATACAAACCTTAAATTCAAATAAATAAACAAAAACAAACAAAATATATTAATTACAAAAGCAATTATACAAATACTTGTCATATATGACAAATTTATTTCTTTTCACTTGAAAATCCATAATTTTGTTAGTATAATAATATGCTGATAAAGATTCAATTTCAGGGGAAAGATTATGGAAACATCAGTTATCAATCGTTTAGACAAGGTTGTTAGAAAATATCCTCAAAAAATCATTTTAAAGGATAATACAAAAGCGCTTACCTTCAGAGAATTTGATGAAACAACAAAATCAATAGGAACATATCTATCTAATTTAGTCTGCGCTGAAACTCCGATTGCCGTTATGTCCGGCAGACATGCATATACTCCTGCATTCTTTTTGGGAGTAGTGCGAGCCGGTTGTTTTTATGCTCCTATTGACGCAGATATGCCTAAAGCAAGACTTAATCAAATACTCTCTGTTATAAATGCTCCGATATTACTGACAGATAAAGATCATTTAAAAACAGCACAAGAACTGAATTTTGATGGAAAGATTATAGTTGCAGAAGATATCCTTAACACCGAGATAGATGAAAATGTCCTATCATGTCGCGCATCTGTGATTACAAGCGTTTCACCGCTATATGTTATTTTCACTTCCGGTTCAACCGGCAAGCCTAAAGGCGTAATCACTTCACACCTGTCACTTATGACTTATATCGACTCAGTTGCAAAGGTACTTAATATTAACGAAAATGATATACTAGGGAACCAATCTCCACTTGATTATATTGCTGCAATCAGAGATATATATTTACCTATAAGCTTTGGAGCTCAAACTTATATTATTCCAAAAAACGAGTTCGCCATTCCAACAGCACTGTTTGATACCCTAAACAGAGAAAAAATTACTACTCTTTGTTGGAGCGTAGCCGGCGTTGAACTTCCCGCAAAACTGAATGCCTTTGAATCAGGAAAACCCGAGTATTTAAAAAAGCTATGTTTTTCAGGCTCGGTTATTTCCAACAAATATCTAAAAATCTGGCAAGAAGCTCTGCCTAACGTATTATATGTTAACCAATACGGACCAACTGAAGCAACCGCTTCATGCACCTATTACATTATTCGAGACAAAGTAAGCGAAAATACCGTTCTTCCTATAGGCAGACCCTATGAAAATTATAAGATTATTTTACTAAATGACGATAATACTAAGACAAAGACCGGACAGATAGGACAGATATGTATAGGTGGTCCCATAGTAGCTTTGGGATATTATGCCAACGAAGAAATAAGCAGCGCTTCGTTTATTCAAAATCCGTTGAACAAAAACTATCGTGAAACCATTTATAAAACAGGCGATTTAGGCAGATTCAACGAAAACGGTGACCTTGAATTTCACGGACGTATGGACAGGCAGGTTAAGCATCTCGGACATCGAATAGAACTTGGAGAAATTGAAGAAACCGCAAAAAATATAATGGGCATCGACGACTGTTGCGCTATGTATCATAAAGAAAAAGAAAACTTATACCTTTTTTATACAGGAGAGGCATCTTCTAAAGATATCATCCTTAGTTTTCGCTCTGTTATGCCTGCCTTTATGGTGCCGAGAAAAATAGTTAAACTTGACAAGCTTCCTGTTTTGCCAAACGGCAAGACAGATATGCAAATATTAAAACAATATTTTAAATAACAAAAAGGAGAATCATCATGGATGAATTAATGCAAATCTTAGAAGAACTCAGACCGGACGTCGACTTTGAGAACGAAACCTCACTGATTGACAACTCAATACTCGATTCCTTTGATATAGTTGCTTTGGTAGGTGAGTTAAACGACGCCTTTGATATCGAAATCAAACCTAACAACCTCATTCCCGAAAATTTCAATTCGGCAAAAGCTATGATGGCAATGATCGAACAACTGCAGGATGAATAAGATGAATCAAGAAAAGATAAAGGAAATTATAGCTCTTAATCCCACTCCCGGATATATTTTCAACTTGGATGAATTTGAAACACGCGCCAATTTAGTAAAAAGATTCTTTGGTGAAAAAATCGGAATGTGTTTTTCAATAAAAGCAAACCCGTTTTTACTCAAATATCTACCACAGGTATTTAATAACATCGAGGTTTGTTCTCCCGGAGAGCTCACCATATGTGAAAAGCTTAATATGGATATGAGCAAAATTATTTTTTCAGGAGTAAATAAAACTTACGACGATATTGAACGCGCCGCAGATGATAACGTCGGAGTCTTCACTGCTGAAAGTATGCTGCATTTAAACATGATTAATGATGTAGCTCAAAAAAAGGGAAAGATTTTTTCTCTGCTTCTTCGCGTAACCGACCATAAAGGCGGAAGTCAGTTTGGTATGGATGAAACTCAGGTACTTGATATTATCAAAAACAGAGAAAATTTTGCAGGAGTTAAGATTGTCGGTCTTCATTACTTTACTGGAACAGGAAAGAAAAAAGCTAAAATAATTGAAAAAGAAATAGATTATCTTATTGAGCTTATTGGTAGAATAAAAACTGAATTTCTTTTTACTATAGAACGCATTGAATACGGCACCGGACTTGCTGTGGACTATTTTTCTGACGACGCTGACACTCTCGAAGAGGAACGTCTGGAAGCTATTACACCAAAATTAAAAGAGATTGCAACTTTATGTAAACTAACTGTTGAAATGGGGCGCTTTTTTGCAGCGCCTTGCGGATACTATGCTACAAAAATTGTAGATATAAAAACCAACTTAGGTATAAACTACGCTATAGTCGACGGTGGACTTCATCAGCTTAAATACGACGGTCAACTTCAGGGAATGCAAATTCCTCAGATGATACATTTAAAGAATGAGAAAAAAAGCACTACAAAACAGCCTTGGAACATTTGCGGAAGTCTGTGCACTACAGCGGATGTTTTAGTACGTTCGTGTGAACTTTATGATTTATCTATAGGTGATGTACTGGTATTTTGTCGCACGGGTGCTTATTCATGTATGGAAGGTATGTCAATCTTTTTAAGCAGAGATCTTCCAAGCATTGCATTGTATAGCAATAAAAATGGTCTTGAAATTATAAGAAAACCGTTTTTAACCGATGTTTTCAACACACCTGTTTGCTGTCAAAACACATAATTATTTAATGACAATTTCGCATAATTTAAGGAGGGTGAACTGTGCAAAAAGCACGTTCGCATTCCTTAATTTGTGCAGTGTTATTATCTTTAAGTTTTTTAAACAATCTAATTTTTATATGGGGGTTTTATGAGTTACACTTCATTTAATTTTATTCTCTTTGTACTGGCAACAGTCCTGATTTACTTCCTGTTTCCCCTAAAAAAATACAGATGGACAATTCTTCTTGTCGCTAATATCGTTTTTTACAGTTTAGCCGGATATAAATATTCGGTTTTTATACTGTTTACATCTATTAGCTCCTATTTGATTGCTTTGTGGATCGAAAAGATCTCTGCTTCTTCAAAAGCGCTTTTAAAATCTAAAAAAGCCGAATGGAACCGCGACCAGAAAAAAGCCTACAAAGAAAAAACGAAAATAAAAAAACGTTGGGTTATGGCCCTTGCTCTGATACTAAATTTTGGTATACTGGCATTTTTAAAGTACTATAACTTTTTTTCCGGATCGCTCAATGATCTTTTAGGTGCTTTTAAAATTGATTTTTCTTTGCCAACACTTAAACTTTTTTTACCACTGGGAATATCGTTTTATACCTTCCAGTGTATGGGATATGTTGTAGACGTGTACCGCGAAAAAACTCAGGCACAGAAAAACCCATTTAAGTTTTTGATGTTTGCCTCTTTCTTCCCGCAGATAATTCAGGGACCTATCAGTATCTACGACCAATTGGCTCATCAACTGTATGAACCGCACGACTTCGATTTTGCCAGATTTAAACATGGGTGCGAACTGATTTTATGGGGATTTGTCAAAAAAATTGTTATTGCAGACAGAGCCGTTATTGCTATTAACTCAGTAACCGCAAACTATAGTTCTTATAACGGCACAACTTTGACTTTTACCATTTTACTTTATTCTCTTCAGCTTTACGCTGATTTCTCAGGCGGTATTGATATTTCCCGAGGCGTTGCTCAAATATTCGGTATTGATTTAATGGAAAACTTTAAACGTCCTTATTTCTCAAAATCTATAAGCGAATACTGGCGGCGTTGGCATATCTCTCTGGGAGTATGGATGAAAAACTATATATTTTATCCCATAGCAACATCAAATTTATTCTTAACCGCCAGCAAAAATATTAAAAAAAGCAAATTTGGAAAAACTGCTGCCGGCTCTCATATAGCAAAAGTTTTGCCTACAAGCATCGCTTCGCTTATAGTATTCTTGGTTGTAGGTATATGGCATGGAGCATCGTGGAAATACGTTGCTTTCGGAGTTTGGAATGGCGGAATTATTATGCTTGGCATACTTTTGCAGCCAATCTTCGACATCATAATAGACAAACTGCATATAAATCGAGAGAATATTATTTTTCATATTTTCCAAATGGCCAGAACCTTTATTATCGTTTTAGTCGGATATATATTTGACGTTGCGCCGAGTTTTTCTCAGGGCATGCGTACAATCATATTATTCTTCACAAACCAAAATCTTAAAACAGGCTGGTCTGAAATCTCAACTCTGGGGTTGGGTAAAAAGGAATACTTATTATTGTTGCTTTTTACTATATTAATTTTTATAGTAAGTTTGATTCAAGAAAAGCACGAACTCCGAGGAGAAAATATACGTCAAATTTTAGACAGAAAATCTTTTTTCGTACGATGGGCAGTAATTTTCATTGGGGTAATGACTGTGATTGTTTTCGGTGTATATGGTTCCGGATATAATGCTGCTGATTTTGTATATATGCAGTTTTGATTTTAAATGGGTGATCAAATGAAAAATAAAGTTATAAAAAGACTATTAAAAATAGGTTCACTGTTGTTAGCTTTGATATTGTGTGTAATATTCTTACAGGAATTTGTTTTATGTCATGGTGACCACAACAGAGAAAGAATAAAAGGGTTTTATCTTGAACCAAAAGATTCTGTTGATGTTGTGTTTATTGGAGCGAGCGAAGTTTATTCCGGGTTTTCGGCTCCTTATGCTTATTCAAGATATGGATTTACCAGCTATCCGCTGGCTACACAATCAAATACTATATCAAATTATCTTGCCTGTATAAAAGAAGCTGTAAGAACGCAGCATCCCAAGCTCTTCGTTATAGAAATAAACGGTGCTCTATATGATGATAATACTTTTGCCAAAAATGATTCAACCTTAAGAAATATTTCTGATAATCTACCACTCAATGCTTCCAAGGTTGAACTGGTAAAAAAAATAGCAACCTCTGATGAAGCCGAATACTTTTTTCCTATTATAAAATATCATTCGGTATGGGAAAATTTCCCAGAAGGAATGAACTGGAACTTGTCGGTAATTATGAGCAAATTTAGAGGCTATAATCTTTTAAAAGGAGTAAAAAGCAAAACAACTATATTTAAATATAAAAACAAAATATATAATTATGAACTTAATAATATTAATGAAAAGAAAAGCCTTAGTAAAGAATATGAAGAATCTCTGATTGAACTGTTGGAGTATTGCAAAAACAATAATTTAAACGTTTTATTCACCCGTTTTCCTCATATTGTAGCAAAAAGCAACCTGGATAGATATCAAAAAAGTCTTTATGCCGAAGAAATCATAAGGGAGTATGGCTTTGACTATATTGCACTTGATAATAAGTTAGATGAAATCGGGATTGATTATAATCACGATTTTTATAACATTGAGCATCTAAATCTATATGGTCAAATCAAAATGACAGACTATTTTGGCCAATATTTAACAGAAAACTACAACTTAAAAAAATCCGATCTAACTCCTTCTCAACAAAAAGAATGGAAAAAATCTGCTGAATATTACGATGCCTTTTGTAAATCATATGATGATTTAATAAAACAAGAAAAAACCAAAGATGTAGGCGAAGATTTTAAGACCATACTAAGCATAAAAAAATATTTAGATTAAATAAAAAATTAATTGTAACTATATGGCAAGGCATATAATTGCCTTGCCAATTTTAAGTTGTTTACAATAAAATAAATCTTTGATATAATACTTTTCATAAATATATTTAGGGCGATTAAAATGCAAAAGTTTCTATATAAGTGTTTTTTAATTTTAATCTTTTTCTCTATATATCAATTTTTCCATCTTTCAGCATGGAAAACAAAAATCAAAGCTACAATATGATGAGTATACCATAACAGATGCAAACGTTATCAACAGCATTTATGCTATTTGATTATATTTTCAGAAGAAAAAAGAATATGATTTTGGCTGCGATAACGAATTAACTATTGACTTCAAAGATAGCTTGTAAAATTAATTATCGATCTATACTATAAGCCAAAAGGAATCGAAACTTAGCCGAATGTGAAGTTAAAATAAAAGCGATGGAACAAAACAGCGCTACTGTTACGGTAACCGGATATAACGGTGTTACCACAAAATATACAACCTCTGTTTAAAACAGTAACGTTAAGTATCTTGATGTTTCCACCTGTCAGGGAAATACAAATTTTGAAAAAAGTCAAAAAATCAAGCATATCCAAAAATGTAATTTGTTCATATATTTTCAACTTAAATATAGTAAAATAAGCTTATTGGGATGTGTTAATTTATACTTTAGCAATTCAAGATAAGCAATATTTAGCACTTTAAAACAGTGTTTAAGTTGTTTAAAAAGCAAAAAACTCTGCAATAAATGAAAAACATCTTAAATAAGTCTTGTAAATCGTACAAAATCGATTATAATTGACAAGGAAGATTATGTAAATAATATTTTCGCCGAGATAGCAAAATACACAATGTTATAATTTTATCCCTAACCAAAGCGGCGAATAATCTTAAAAAATACACAATTGGA
Organism: Ruminococcaceae bacterium UBA2719; assembly: GCA_002353935.1. GTDB lineage: Bacteria > Bacillota > Clostridia > Oscillospirales > Acutalibacteraceae > Ruminococcoides. Next base: position 16,107 of record DEKP01000040.1, read on the forward strand.
GGTAATTTTGTGTCAAATTGTGCAATAGTAGGAATCAACTGGGGTGACGAGGGCAAAGGCCGAATGGTCGACCTTATCACAAAAGACTATGACGTAGTAGTGCGCTACCAAGGCGGCGGAAATGCCGGACATACCGTAATAAACGATCACGGAGAGTTTGCTCTGCATCTTTTGCCGTCGGGCATATTTCGTGAAAATGTAATAAGTGTTATCGGTAACGGCGTAGCCCTTGATCCTGAAAATCTTATTAAAGAAATTGAATATGTAAGAGAAAAAGGTGTTGACATTTCTCCAAAAAATCTAAAAATAAGCGATCGTGCTTCTCTACTTTTACCGTGGCATAAAGATCTTGATTGTTTGGAAGAAGCTCGCCTGAGTGATAAAAAATTCGGTTCAACCCGCCAGGGTATCGCTCCTCTTTATTCCGATAAATATCAAAAGAAAACTATTCTTGCCGGCGAGTTAAAATATAAAGAGCACTTTAAAGAACATCTAAAGGAATTAATAGAGTGGAAAAACCTTACTTTAACTAAAGTTTACGGCGCACAGGGCTATACTTTGGACAGCCTTTTAAATTGGGCAGACAATTACTGCGAAAAGCTTTTGCCTTATATCTGCGACACTTCAAAATTCTTTTCAGAAGCTCAAAAACAAGGCAAAAAAATACTCTTTGAGGCTCAGTTGGGAGCTTTAAGAGATATCGACTTTGGTATTCATCCGTATACCACCTCTTCTAACGCAATTGCTGCCTACGCACCTATCGGCTCAGGCTGTACAGATATGAAGGTTGACAAGGTTTTAGGCGTTATGAAAGCATATTCAACATGCGTAGGAGAAGGTCCGTTTGTTACAGAATGGTTTGGTGAAGAAGCAGATAAGCTGAGAACTAACGGCTTTGAGTTCGGAGCTAAAACCGGACGTCCAAGACGCGTAGGCTCCTTTGATGTTGTAGCTTCTCGCTATGGAGTAAAAGTGCAGGGGGCTACAGAGCTTGCACTCACAAAGATGGATATACTAAGCTATATGGATGAAATCAAGGTTTGCACAAAATATGAAGTAAACGGCGAAACAACCGAAGATTTTCCATTCCCACTGCTGCTCGACAGCGCAAAACCCATAGAGGTAACTTTAAAGGGCTGGAAATGTGATATATCTAAAGTAAGGAAATTCGAAGACCTTCCCAAAGAAGCTCAAGACTATGTGCTGTTTTTAGAAGATCAAGTTGGCTGCAAAATCAAGTATGTTTCTGTCGGCGCTGAGCGTGACAGCATCATTGTAAGATAAGGAGGATACCATGAACGATACATATACCTCTCCTTTTTCACAGCGTTACGCATCAAAATATATGACCGAGCTCTTTTCTCCCTACACCAGAATAAAAACATGGAGAAAACTATGGACTTCTTTAGCCGCAGCTCAAAGTAAGCTGGGACTTAATATTACCGAACAACAGGTAAAAGAGCTCAGAGATAATATTGAAAATATTGACTTTGAGTGTGCTAAACAAAGAGAAAAACAAGTAAGGCACGATGTAATGGCTCATATCTACGCTTATTCTCAGGTAGCACCCAGTGCCGCGGGTATTATTCACCTGGGAGCTACGAGTTGTTTTGTTACAGATAACGCAGATTTGGTTATTTACCGTGACGCGCTTATATATATCAGAAATGAACTCAAAAAGGTAATTGCAAATCTTTGTGATTTTGCAACAGAATATAAGAGCACTCCAACCTTGGGTTACACCCACTATCAGCCGGCACAGCTGGTTACAGTCGGAAAAAGAGCCTCTTTGTGGCTTCAGGACTTTATGTTCGATTATGATGAGTTGAATTTTGTAATAGAAAATTTGAAATTTAGAGGCTGCCAGGGTACTACTGGATCTTGCGCAAGTTTGTTAGAGCTTTTTGGCGGCAACAGCGAAAAAATCAAAGAACTGAACAAAATGATCGCCAATGATTTTGGCTTTGAAGAATGCTATGACGTTTGCTCTCAGACATATTCAAGAAAAGTAGATTCAAGAATTCTAAATGTGCTTTCAGCTATCGCTCAAAGCGCGTCGAAGATGGCAAATGATATCAGACTTTTACAGCACGACAGGCTTCTTTTTGAACCGTTTGAAAAAGACCAGATCGGATCTTCTGCTATGCCGTACAAGCGCAATCCTATGAGATGCGAGCGTATCTGTTCTCTGTCAAGATATCTTATGACAAATTCGCAAAACGCTTCTTCTACCGCTGCTGTTCAATGGCTTGAGCGTACTTTGGATGATTCCGCCATAAGACGTATTTCTATGCCTGAAGGCTTTTTGTGTGCAGACGCTATATTAAGACTTGCTCAAAATGTTACTTCGAACTTGGTCGTAAACGAAAATGCTGTAAACAAAAAACTAAAGGAGTATCTGCCATTTATTGCTACTGAAAATCTTATGATGGAAGGCGTTAAAAAGGGAGCTTCTCGTCAGGAGCTACACGCCATTATTCGCGAATGTTCGCTCAAGGCGATAGATGATATGGATAACGGACTCGAATGCAACTTGCTGTCTTTGCTGGCAAATCGTGAAGATTTTCCGCTGGACAAAGAACAAATGGAAGACATTCTTGACCCTATGCTTTATATAGGATTATCCGCAAAACAGGTTGAAGATTTGGTAGAAAAGCTAAAGCCTATTACCGACTCTGCCGATAGAAACAACGCACAGATAGATGTATAATACGGAGGATTTATGCAAGAAAAAATTCTTGTTTTGGACTTTGGCGGTCAATATAATCAGTTGATTGCAAGGCGCGTTCGTGACTGTAATGTATATTGCGAAATTTTGCCATACAACACAGATATTGAAAAAATAAAAAAATTTTCTCCTAGAGGCATTATATTTACCGGCGGACCAAACAGCGTATATGATGAAACCTCGCCTCACTGTTCTAAAGAAATATTTGAGCTTGGTATTCCGATTTTAGGTATATGCTATGGGTGCCAGATCATGGCATATTCTTTAGGTGGTGTTGTAACTTCTGCTATAGATTCTTCTTCGAGCGAATACGGCAAAACAATAACTTCATATGATACAAGTGATATATTGTTTAAAGGACTACCGAAAAGCGGCGTATCATGGATGAGTCATCGTGATTTTATAAGCCAAGTTCCAAACGGCTTTTGTATTACAGCTACAACCGATTCCTGTCCTGTAGCCGCAATGTCTTGTGAAGAAAAAAAACTATATGCAGTGCAATTTCACCCTGAGGTAAACCATACAGAGCACGGCAAAGATATGTTAAAAGCTTTTTTATTCGACATTTGTCAGTGCAAAGGCGAATGGAAAATGGAGAGCTTTATCGACACTACCGTTGCCGATATCAAAGAAAAGGTAAAGGATAAAGGCGTCGTTCTCGGACTATCAGGCGGCGTTGATTCTTCTGTAGCTGCAGCGCTTATAAGCAAAGCTATAGGCAAACAACTCACCTGTGTTTTTGTTGACCAGGGTCTGATGAGAAAAGATGAGGGCGACTTTGTAGAACAAACTTTCACAAAGCTTTTTGATATGAATTTTGTACGAATTAACTGTCAAAAAGAATTCTTAAGCAAGCTAAAAGGCATAAGCGAACCTGAAGCAAAAAGAAAAATTATAGGTGAAGAATTTTACAAAGTTTTTTGGAATAAAATCAGAGAAAATTACGGGTCGGGTTATTTTGCTCAAGGTACTATTTATCCCGACCGCATTGAAAGCGGCAAAGGCGACGCCGCAAAAATAAAAACTCACCACAATCAAGTCGGTGTGCCTGAAGATATACATTTTGAAGATATAATTGAACCTCTTAAGGATCTTTTCAAAGATGAAGTAAGAGAAGTTGGCGAAAAGTTGGGACTCCCCCATGAGCTTGTATGGAGACAACCGTTTCCGGGACCAGGCCTTGGAGTCAGAGTTATTGGTGAAATCACAGAAGAAAGAGTAAAGATTTTACAAGAAGCTGATGCTATTCTTCGTGACGAAATGAAAAAATGCGGCTATGAAGAAAACCTTAGCCAATTCTTCGCGGTACTCCCCGGAGTCAAAACTGTCGGCGTCATGGGAGACGCAAGAACATATGATGAGCTCATAGCTATCAGAGCTGTTGTCACCGACGACTTTATGACAGCTGACTGGGCAAAAATACCATATGAAATTCTCGGAAGAATTTCAAACCGCATTATCAACGAAGTCGATCACGTCAACCGAGTTGTATATGATATTACTTCTAAACCTCCGGGAACAGTGGAGTGGGAGTGATATGTAAAACGCTGAAAACCCAGTATTTATGCGGGTTTACGAGCCTTTTGCGTTGCTTTTGATAACAATTTGATAACAGTCGCTATTACCGCAATTATTCTGTGAATCAGGTGGTTGTGGGGTAAAGGAATAATCATTCTTTGGATTGTGACTGTAAAAATCCATATGATGAAGCCCTTAGCTGTATAAAACTACAGCTAAGGGCTTTTGTCGATATAATATGATTATTTATTTTTTATGTTTATTAATCTTTAAAGTAGATACTGACACATAGATGATAAGCGCAATAAAAAGTGGTATTTCGAGTAATTCAATCTTATAGTTTTTAAGCACTACAGATATACCTATGATAACAAAAGCAATGCTCAAAAAGCAAAAAACAATTGCGGTTTGTCTGTAATATGGCTTTTTATCCATAAGTTTACGTTCTTCTTTGTTTGCATAAATATATGCATTGTTAAATAAAAATCCTCTTTCCATAAAGCTTCTGATACCCAAAAACAAGCCTATTCCTGCTATTGCAAAAATCACAATAGCAACAATTAATTCAGCGGTAGTCATTTTCCCTTCTCCTAAATGATCTGTTTTTATTTCCTCTCTTTTTTTGCTGCAAAATTTTAATAACATAGCCGCTATAAAACACAAGCAAAATCAGACAGACTATTTATATATCATTCAACTTCTCCGCGTTCGCGGTCAAAATATAAAATTCGTAGGAATTTTTATTTTAAAATATTTATTAAAAGCAGAGTCAATGTATTTGCAAAATGCTTTTTACAGAAACCATCGCAATGGGTAAATACATAAAAATCAAATTGAGCCTTTGCCATAGTCCTTCGTTAGAAACAACTGTATTAGCAAATTTCTCTTTATCAGACATAACAAATAACGCAAAGAAAACCAATGAAAATATAAAGCAGATAATACTGATACCACCTATAATCTTTTCTCCGCCTTTTAAAGAAAGTATCGCTACAAGTAACGGAACAAAGAGAAAAAACATAAATCCCAGTACTGAGCCCACTCCATGTATTTTAGAAGCTGCTGTAACTTCATTTTTTGTTTCGTTTACACTAAAAAACGCTGTAAAAATGCAAGCTCCAATTGCAAATACTGCTATACAAGAGATAAGTATATTTGTCATCCAACCGGATGTAGAATGATATTGTTTATATAACGCAGGCAGTGCAATTAAAAACAGCACTCCTTCTATAAACATCCAAATATTAAACTGCATTCTGACTGGACTTTGAGGATTTCCTAAAGCACTTATTGACATTGTTAAACTATTATATTCTTTATAAAATAAAGAAAAAATCGTCGAAAAAAGCAAATCGCCTATAACAGCTATCAGCAAAGCATACCAACCGTATGTAAGAATAATTTTCATTTCCTTTCTCCTTATAAGTAAAGTATGAAAGCCCATAATATATCTCCATTTAATTATGTCACATGTGTTTCTTGTTTTTAAACTTTCATGTTTCTCAATTAATCGAACTTATATCATTCTTTACTTCTCCGCATTCGCTGTCAAAATATAAAATTCGTAAGGCTTATAATCTTTATTTTCAAAGTCTTTGTTTGTGACTTCCTTTTCTTCTGTATCAAGCGTTTTGCCGTCATAGTGCATAACACAAGTTGCTTTTTCAACGCCTATATTAACGCTGACATTTTGTATATCTTCGTATAAAAGATTGCTGACATAGATAACGGTATTATCTTCTTTTGTTCTTGAAAATGCAAATGCCTTTGAATCGCCGGGTTCGATAAAATCAATATCTCTGTTAGTTGACGCCAATGCCTTGTTTTCTGCTTTCAGCTTTGATAACGCAGAAATCAAGTCGGCATACTTGGGATTTTTATCCCACTTTACAGTATCTTTCTCAAAAAACGCTATCTCGTGATCATAGCCCTCTTCGTTTGCGGTATATATCAAAGGTAGTCCCGGGCTTATGAATGAAAGTGCCAACATCGTTTGATATGTATCGTCAAACCTATCAACGATACTGCCTTCGTAAGAATTTTTATCGTGATTATCAAGATAGTTCATTGGGAAACTGCCTTCAACATAATTTGTGTTAAGGGTCATTCCCTGCTCTATTGTTGATGTAGCTATACCACCCTTTATCATTATCGACTGACCGTATAAAGCGTCGTTATAGCAACAGTCAAAAGCATATCTGGTCAGGCTCTCCGCCGCTGAGGTCTCGGCAAGAAACATAAGCTCACTGTTAACGGATTTGAGCTTATATACAGCAGCATTCCAAAAGCCCGCCGGAACTCCGATAGCATGGTCGCATCTAAAGCCGTCAATCCCTATATCTTCTACCCAGTACTGCATACATTTTATCATTTCGGCTCTCATTTCATAATTTTCATAATCGAGCTGAGCTGTATCTGTCCAGTCGTAAGGAGAAAGTATCTCTCCGCTATCCATATGCTTATACCAATTGTCATGTTCTTTTATCCAAGCGTTATCCCAACCGGTATGATTTGCAACCCAGTCGAGAATAACCTTAAAGCCCATATCATGTGCCTTATCAACAAGGTGCTGAAAATCCTTAATAGTGCCAAATTCTGGATTAACATCCTTGTAATCGCTTACAGAATAGTATGAGCCAAGGGTTCCTTTTCTCTCGGTTTCGCTTATCGGATGAATAGGCATAAACCATAATGTATTAATGCCCGTATTTTTTAGTCTGTCTAAATGCTTTTCAAATGCCGAAAAAGTTCCCTCTTCGGTATATTGTCTTACATTGACCTCGTATAAAACGCAGGTGTCAAGCCACGATGCGGTAGTCTTTTTTAGTATAGGATCGCTGCCAGAAATGTCTGTCATGACTCCGTTAACAACACTGCCTTCCTTTACATCGCTCGACATAACGTATTCGTTTTTCTTAACCTCTTCTTTTTTCGAAGAACAGGAACAAAGCGATAACACCATGAATACAGCTAAAATAAACGCCAAATACTTTTTCATAACATTACTCCTTTAATAATTTTAAAAATATAAAACCCTAAAATTAACGGATAATTCCAAAGAACAAGTCCGTTAAAATGATTATATATTATACTATATTTATTTGTCAATCAGCTTAGCCTCATTGACGATAATATAAAAAATCACAGTGTATTTTAGCTTTAATACACTGTGATTGCTTTTGTAAACTGTATTGAAAAAACTGTATAAAAACTAAGCTAGCGTTGCAGCTATTACGGCTTTTATCGTGTGCATGCGGTTTTCTGCCTCGTCAAAAACAATTGAACGATCGCTTTCAAACACTTCATTAGTTACTTCCATACAATCTATACCGAATTTAGCGTTGATCTCTTTGCCAATTTTTGTGTTGAGGTCATGGAAAGCCGGCAAACAATGCATAAATTTACACTGATCACCCGCATTATTCATAATATCCATAGTCACCCTATATGGTGTAAGATCTTTAATTCGGCTTTCCCATACGCTGTCTTCTTCACCCATAGATACCCATACATCGGTATAAATAACGTCTGCGCCCTTCGTCGCCTCTATCGGATCCTCGATAAATTCTAATACAGCACCGGTAGCTTTTGCAATCTCTTTACATTGTAAGATTAGCTGTTCATTGGGAAAATACTTTTTAGGCGCGCAGGCAACAAAATGCATTCCCATTTTTGCACATCCTACCATAAGCGAATTTCCCATATTATATCTTGCGTCACCCATATAGACGAGTTTTCTACCCTTTAAGCTGCCAAAATGCTCTTTTATTGTCAAAAAGTCTGCTAAAATTTGGGTTGGATGAAATTCATTTGTCAGTCCGTTATAAACGGGAACTCCGGCATACTGCGCCAATGTCTCGACTATTGTTTGTTCAAAACCGCGATATTCTATCGCGTCATACATTCTACCCAGTACTCTTGCTGTATCGGCGATACTTTCTTTCTTTCCTATCTGAGACGATGTCGGCTCAAGATAAGTAGAATGCATACCAAGATCTGCGGCAGCTACTTCAAAAGCGCAGCGTGTACGCGTAGATGTTTTCTCAAAAACAAGCGCTATATGCTTACCGTCTAAGATTTTGTGAGATATGCCGTTCTTTTTTTCTTCTTTAAGCTTATGAGCTAATTTTAAGAGCCCCTCTATTTCTTCGCTTGACAAATCAAGCAACTTTAAAAAACTTTTATTCTTTAAACTCTCCATATTATCACCTTATTTTAATGAATTTTTTATAACCGAAACCGCCTTTTTGAGCGCTTCCCAAGAAATATTCAGCGGCGGCAAAAGTCTTAATCTATCTTTTGCGCTCAGACACAAAACCCCGTTTTGCATACACTGGGCGATAACATCGGACACAATCTTTTCGGTTTTTATTCCTATCATAAGTCCCATACCGCTTATTTGCTGTACGGAATGTAGATCTTTGAGTTCATTTTTGATATATTTTCCCTTTTCAACAACCTCAAAAAGCAACTCTTCGTCTATTCTATCAAGCACCGAAAGCGCCGCGCTTGCACACACAGGATTTCCGCCAAAAGTTGACCCGTGTGTTGAATAGGTCAGCACGTTTTCAGTCCTTTCATTTAAAAGCGTTGCTCCCATAGGAAGCCCTCCGGCAAGCCCTTTAGCTGTTGTTACAATATCGGGCTCAATGCCGTAGTTCATATATGAATAGAGTTTTCCCGTTCTGCCGTTTCCGGTCTGTACCTCGTCGACAATAAGCAAAATGTCATTATCCCTGCAAAGCTTATACAAAGATACTACATATTCAAAGTCAAGTACATTCACTCCGCTTTCACCTTGAATACACTCGATCATTACAGCGGCAACTTTGTTGTTATTCACAAGCGTTTTCAGGCTGCTTATGTCGTTGGGTTCTGCGTATAAAAAGCCTTGTGTAAGGGGGTTAAACAGAGTGTGAAAACCATCCTGTCCCGTTGCCGAGAGTGTGGTTAGCGTTCTTCCGTGGAAGCTGTTTTTAAGTGTAATTATATTATAATACTCCCCACCCTTTTTCTCGCTCATATACTTGCGGGCAACCTTGATAGCACACTCGTTTGCTTCTGCTCCCGAATTAGAAAAAAACACTTTTTTCATACCTGTACGTTCACAAAGCTTTTGTGCTAAAAGAGTGCAGGGTTGAGTATAATATAAGTTCGACGTGTGCTGCAGCTTATTAGCCTGCGCTGTTACAGCGTCGCACCATTCTTTATCGCTGTAGCCAAAAATATTAACTCCTATTCCCGAAGTCATGTCTATATATTCTTTTCCGTTTTCGTCATAACAGTAAGCGCCTTTTCCCGATACAATCTCCAAATCAAAACGATTATATGTATTAGCAACATACTTTTTATCTATCTCTTTTATATTCATATTAATCACCTACAACCATCGTACCTGCACCCTCGTTTGTAAGAGTTTCCATTAAAATGGAATGCGGTACTCTGCCGTCCATTATAATAACTTTATTAACGCCTCTGTAAATTGCTTCTATACAGCATCCTACCTTAGGCACCATGCCATCTGAAATAATTCCGTCGCGGTATAACGACTGAGCCTGGGAGACTGTTATCTTTGGAATAAGGCTCGAGGGATCATTTTTATCCTTCAAAATACCTGCAATATCCGTCATCATAATAAGACTTTCAGCATTCATGGCTCCTGCGATATATGCTGCAGCGGTATCTCCGTTAATATTGTAGGCATTTCCCTGTTTATCACAGCCGATAGTAGATACAACCGGAATATATCCTTTTTCCAACAAATCTTCAATCGGCGCTGTATTTATACTTTCAATTTTTCCTACATATCCTAAACGCTTGTCCTTTTGTACGGCTTCTATAAGTCTGCCATCCATTCCGGATATTCCCATCGCTTTTCCGCCTTTGGACTCAATGAGATTTACAAGAGTTTTATTAACCTTGCCTGAAAGCACCATTTGTACAATATCGACTGTCTCTTTATCGGTTACGCGCAGACCATCAACAAACTCAGGCTTTTTGCCGAGTTTCGTCATCATCTCATCTATCTCAGGGCCTCCTCCGTGAACCAAAACGACCTTAACGCCGATCAAAGTCAAAAGCATAATATCCTGCATTACCTGTTCTTTCAGCTCTGCGTTTATCATAGCATTTCCGCCGTATTTCACTACTACTGTTTTACCGTTATATTTTTTTATATACGGCAGAGCCTGAATAAGAATCTGAGCACGCTCTGCGTTTGAAAAATTATTATTCATATATACTCACCATACCTTGCTTTGAGCAAATTTATGTTCTGTAATCACCGTTTATCTTTACATAATCATAGGTCAGATCACAGCCCCATGCATTGGAAGAATAATCACCATCTTTAAGATCCACTAAAATTTCGATTTCATCTTCAAGTAAAATCTTTTTGGCTTTTTCCTCGCTGAAATCTACTCCTGCTCCGTTTTCACATACTAGGATTTCGCCTGACTTGCTCTTAAATTTCACATCAATTTTATCTATGTCTACATCCGCTTTAGAGTAACCGATTGCACACAGTACCCTGCCCCAGTTAGCGTCTGAACCAAACATTGCCGCCTTAAGCAGACTGGAACAAACAACGCTTTTTGCAACCTTTTTTGCAATCTCTTCGGTTTTTGCTCCCTCTACAACGCACTCTAGCATTTTTGTAGCACCTTCGCCGTCTGAAGCTATCATTTTGCACAACGCTACGTTCACGGTATTTAAAGCTTTCATAAAAACATCGAAATCTTTGCCCTCAGTTACAATTTCCGCGTTTTCTGCCAAACCGTTTGCAAGAACCACTACCATATCGTTAGTAGATGTATCTCCGTCGATTGAGAGCATATTAAAGGTGTTTTTGATATCAGATGAAAGAGCTTTTTGAAGCATATCGCCACTTATCGCTATGTCTGTTGTTATAAACACCAGCATCGTAGCCATGTCAGGGTGAATCATTCCGCTGCCCTTAGCTATGCCACCTATATGACAAACTTTTTCGCCGATTTCAAATTCTAACGCTATCTCCTTTTTTACGGTATCGGTAGTCATAATACCTAAAGCTGCGTCGCTGCCGCCGTTTTCAGACAGCTTATCACATAATTCAGGAATGGCTTCTTTGATAGGCTTTATATCAAGAGGCTGTCCGATTACACCCGTAGAAGCAACAAGAACGTCGTTTTCATCTATTCCTATCTCAGATGAAAGATACTGCGACATTTTTTTAGCAATCTCAACGCCGTCTGCGTTACATGTATTAGCATTGCCGCTGTTACAAATAATCGCCTGTGCCTTTTTATCTCTTAAATGCTGCTTAGTTACAATAAGCGGAGCTCCTTTTACGAGATTGGTTGTATATACCGCCGCCCCGTTGCATATTTTTTCGCTATATATCAGCGATAAATCTTTTTTTGTTTTATCCTTGCGAATACCACAGTGCAGTCCCGATGCCTTAAAACCTTTTGCGGCACACACGCCGCCCGAAATTAATTTCATATTTTTCTTTCCTTTATATTCAGAGTTTCACACTCATAAGCGCCCAATACCAAATTCATATTTTGAATAGCCGCTCCGCAGGCTCCTTTGCCTAAATTATCAAAGCGTGAAACCAGTATTATTCTGTCATCATTGCCAAATGCAGACACACTCATATCATCATATCCAGAAAAACTATCTGCATTTAAAAATCCGTTTTCGTTATCTTCATTATAGTATATCAAGCCGTTTTGATAATAACTTTTGTACGCTTCTTTTATATCATTTAAATTACAACTGTTTAAGTCTTCTTTAAACAACGTCACCGTTACCTGCATTCCGCTGAAAAACGGTTCTACAATCGGACAAAACACAGGAGCACTGTCGAGTTTGCAAAGCGCTTTCATTTCTGCAAGATGTTTATGTGACTGACTTAATGCATACATACGCCCCGCTCCCAAATTTTCTCTTTCATACTGAGCGATCATCTTCTTACCTCCGCCGGAGTATCCGGTTAATGAAAAGCACGAAAGCCGCGCGTCGCTTTTTAATATTTTAAGCGATACAAGCGGCTCTACAAGCGCTATAAAACCGCTAGCATGACAACCGGGATTAGCGATTTTTTTAGCGCTTATAATTTTTTGTTTTTGCCCTTTAAGCTCAGGCATTCCGTAAACAAAGCACTCGTCTGTCCTATGTGCAGTAGAGGTATCTATTATAACTGTATTTTGATTTTCACAAAGGGCAACCGATTCTTTTGCTGCCTCATCGGGCAAACATAAAAAAGTTATATCGGAACGGTTTATCATATCTTTTCTATATGATATATCTTTTCTTCGTTTCTCGTCAAGAGTTAAAATCTCAATATCCTTACGTCCCTGTAAGCGAGAAAAAATCTTCAGCCCTGTTGTTCCGGCAGAGCCGTCTATAAAAATTTTATTCATATCATTTCTCTTTAAAACTATAAATTTTCTATAAGTTTTCTTTCAAATATTTTATTTGGTTTTCAACGGATTCTATCGAAGTGCCTCCAACGCTTTTTCTCTTATTGACACAGGTGTTAAGATCGATTTCTTCAAATAAATCTTCTTCGAACAAATCGGAAAAAGCTTTATATTCTTCAAGCGGCAGAGTTTCTAACACATAGCCTTCGCTGATACACTTTGATACTATCTCTCCGCTGATTTTATATGCTGATCTGAACGGCATTCCCTTTTTAGTTAAATAATCCGCTAAATCGGTGGCGTTAATAAATCCGCCTTGAGCAGCTTTTTTCATATTATCGGTAAACGCTTTCATCGTTTCTATCATGCCTATATAAACATCAAGGCACATTTTAACAGTATCACAAGCATCAAAAATGCTCTCTTTATCCTCTTGCATATCCTTGTTATACGCAAGCGGAAGTCCCTTTAGCATAGTCAGCGTACCGATCAAATCTCCATATACCCGTCCGGTTTTTCCGCGGACAAGCTCTGCCATGTCGGAATTCTTTTTTTGCGGCATGATAGATGACCCTGTGGTATAAGCGTCTGAAAGTTCAATAAATTTAAACTCCCAGCTTGACCATAGTATAATCTCTTCCGACAGTCTTGACAAGTGCATCATCAAAATCGATAGCGCGCTTAACATTTCAACACAAAAGTCTCGATCCGATACACCGTCTAAAGAATTGAGAACGATTTTTTCAAAGCCTAATTTTTCAGCCTCAAAATATCTGTCTGTATCATAGGTAGTTCCTGCCAAAGCGCAGCAACCGATCGGAGAAACATTCATTCTCTTTTTAGAATCTTTGAGTCTGTCGATATCGCGCATAAGCATAAACGCGTACGAAAGCAGCTGATGAGAAAACAGTACAGGCTGCGCACGCTGAAGATGAGTATAACCGGGCATAATGGCGCTTTTATATTCCTGCGCTTTTTCAATTATCGCAAAAATCAGCTTCTTTGTTTTATCAACAATTATATCTGCTTCATTTTTTAAATACATTCTCAGATCCAGCGCAACCTGATCATTACGCGATCTTGCCGTATGCAGTTTCTTTCCGGTGTCTCCTATGCGCGAGGTCAATTCCTGCTCTATAAACATGTGAATGTCTTCACAGTTCAAATCAATTTCAAGCTTAGAAGTTTCAATATCCTCTAATATTGATGCAAGTCCCTGCGAGAGAACATCTGCCTCTTCTTTTGAAATAATATTTTGTTTTGCAAGCATATATGCATGAGCGATACTGCCGGTAATATCTTCTTTATACATTCTTTTATCAAAGCGAATAGAAGAATTAAAGTCATCAGCGATCTTTGCGGTTTGAGCCGAAGTTCTTCCCGCCCACATTTTACTCATAAAAATACCTCTGTTTTAGTTTTTAAAGTAACCTATAATTTGATTTTTCGGATATAAAAATTGTAACTGTTTGCAAAGAACAAATTAATCAGCGATTACTTATTTGTTGTTTTTGGCATCAACAACAGCCTGAACCTTGATCGGAAGACCGTACAAGTTGATAAAGCCCTCTGAATCTTTTTGATCATAGTCACTCTCGCCAAAGGTAGCTATTTCTTCGCTGTAGAGAGAATACGGGCTGTCTACGCCTGCTTTTATTATATTTCCCTTATAGAGCTTCAATTTTACATAACCTGTTACTTTTTCCTGTGTTTTGTCAACAAAGGCAGACAAAGCTTCCCTGAGCGGAGTAAACCACTGACCGTTATATACAAGCTCTGCAAAGGTAATGGACAAACGCTGTTTTTCATGCATAGTCAGTTTGTCAAGGCAAATGCTCTCAAGAGCCTCATGAGCCTTATACAGAATTGTACCGCCGGGAGTCTCATACACGCCGCGACACTTCATGCCTACAAGACGGTTTTCGACTATGTCGATAATACCAATGCCGTTTTTGCCGCCCAATTCATTTAACTTGAGAATAATTTGTTTTGCGCTCATCTTCTCGCCGTCGAGCGCTACCGGTACACCCTTTTCAAAGTCGATAGTAACATATGTCGGCTCATCGGGAGCGTCAATCGGCGATACGCCCATCTCGAGAAAGCCCTTCTTCTCATAAGTAGGTTCATTGTTTGTATCTTCAAGATCAAGACCCTCGTGAGATAAATGCCAGAGGTTCTTATCCTTTGAATAGTTTGTTTCACGATTAATTTTCAACGGGATATTATGCGCTTCTGCATATTCGATCTCTTCATCACGAGATTTGATATCCCACTCACGCCAAGGAGCTATGATAGGCATATTCGGTGCAAAGTGTTTTATAGCAAGCTCAAAGCGCACCTGATCGTTACCCTTTCCAGTGCAACCATGGCAGATAGCGTCTGCACCCTCTTTGATAGCAACATCAACAAGTCCTTTTGCAATACACGGACGCGCGTGGCTGGTACCAAGCAGATAATCCTCATACACAGCCCCTGCCTTCATTGTAGGAATAATATAATCATCAACATATTCCTCGGTAAGATCAAGAACATAGAGCTTCGACGCGCCTGTTTTGATCGCCTTTTCTTCAAGTCCTTCCAGCTCGTCGTTTTGACCCACATTACCCGATACCGCAATAACCTCACAGTTATTGTAATTTTCTTTGAGCCACGGAATAATGATAGATGTGTCAAGTCCGCCTGAATATGCAAGTACAACTTTTTTGATATCTTCTTTTTTCATTATAATAACCTCCAAGTGAATATTCATTTATTCAATGTTTATGCATCAATTATACAAAAAATATGCAATAAAGTCAAGGCTTTTTTGCATATAATTGCATTTGTATGCAAATTTTATAAAAGATCGATCTAAATTTTTTCCTTTTTGGTAAAAGTATAAACGGGCTAAAGCTACAGCCTTATACCTGACGGACAAAAGAGGTTAAAAAACGCTTGTCGATCTATCTGCAATGAATAAAACTGCACAAAATAAAACGGCTGCAAAGATGATTATCCGTGCAGCCGCAAAATAATTAATATTTATCATGTTTTGATTTTGATAACCAACAAATTCAAAATTCAAGTCACGTGGTATCTGTTTAGGATATCAACCTTCGTTTGTTTCAGGTTTTTTGTTATACTTGCTGTTCTTTGTAACCGCTTTGATTACAAACAAAGTACCTATCATTAAAGCAACGCCTATCGGCAAAACTATATACCATGTTTGTACAAATCCTGCGATAACAAATGATACAAACGATACCCCTGCAACCGTCAACGCATATGGCAACTGAGTGGAAACATGGTTGATATGGTTACACTGTGCGCCTGCCGATGACATTATTGTTGTATCTGAAATCGGAGAGCAGTGATCGCCGCATACTGCTCCCGCAAGACAAGCGGAAATACCGATAATCATCAATGGTGAATCAGGATTATTTACAAATAAATAAGTAACAATCGGGATAAGTATACCAAAAGTTCCCCATGATGTACCCGTAGCAAACGAAAGCACACAGGCAACTAGGAAGATTATAGCCGGCAAGAAATTTTGCAAAGACGCTGCCGCGTTATTCATAATATCAGCTACGAAATATTTTGCGCCCATCAAAGCAGTCATGTTTTTCAAAGCTGTCGCAAAAGTTAAAATTAAGATAGCCGGTACCATAGCAAAAAAGCCCTTCGGAATAGCTTCCATACTCTCCTTGAACGTGACAACCTTGCGAGCCATAAGATATACAATGGTAAATACGAGCGCAATAAGTCCGCCCCAAGGAAGGCCTACAGTAGCGTCTGTATCTGCAAAGGCGTTGATAAAGCCGGCGCCGTCGAATATTCCGCCGACATATACAAGCGCAAATACGCAAACACCGATCAAAACAAGGACAGGAAGAATAAGATCAATTACTCTGCCCTTAGGGTTAGGTGCTTCTTCCTCAGCCTCGTTTTTATCTCCGGATGTAAAGAGATCATCTTTATACTTAGCATTATACTCGTGCATAGCCATTGAGCCGTAGTCAAAGCCCATAATGCAGATAGCAATAATAAATACAAAGGTAAGCAGTGAATAGAAATTAAAAGGAATAGCGCTGATGAAAAGTTTTAGTCCTTTACCGTCTTCAGCATAAGAAGATACAGCAGCGGCCCAAGATGAGATAGGCGCTATCATACAAACAGGAGCCGCAGTAGCGTCTATAAGATAGGCAAGTTTTGAACGTGATATCTTGTGCCCGTCTGTTACAGGACGCATAACAGAGCCTACTGTCAGGCAGTTGAAATAGTCGTCTATGAATATCAAAACACCAAGGACAAAGGTTGCAAGCATAGCGCCTGTTCTCGACTTAATATGAGTTGCTGCCCATTTTCCAAAAGACGCAGATCCGCCCGACTTATTAATCAAAGCCACAATAATACCAAGCTCAATCAAGAAAATAAATATTCCCGCAGTATCGGTAACGGCAGAAATAAGGCCATCGTTGATCATAGCATCCATTGTACCCAAGAAATTGAAGTTAGAGTACATCAAACCGCCTACAACAACGCCGACAAACAGAGAAGAGTAAACTTCCTTTGTAATAAGTGCAAGTCCGATAGCAATAATCGGAGGAAGCAGCGCCCATATAGAGCCTCTGACCATTCCCGTACCCTCGCACGTTTCACAGGTTGCGCCGTCAATCACACCTTCGCTGTGACAATCCATACATTTTACCTGTCCGAGTGAACCGCCGGATACCGCCGCAAATATAAGCAGTCCGACAATAACAAACGCCGCAATCACAAGGACAATTTTCTTTGTTTTTGACATATGTGTTCCTCCTTATACTGACTTCTAATAAAAAGCTTTTATAAGATGATAACGGAAAATTTTACATATCGAGGCAGACGACACAGGCAGTATGGCTCCCGCCAAGGAGTCTAACGACGAGATGCAAAATTTAACGCATTAGATGTTAAAGGATTTTATTAGAAATTAGTATTAATTTTCGCAAACAAAAATAAAAACCATGGGAGCACCATGGTTTGAATGATAATTCAAAATAGCACTCCGCCAAAAGGCGACAGTATAACGCATCTTCTGCGCTATCCCAGCAAGACAAGGTCGAAAACCCTTGACAAACTTCGGCAAAATTTCCTTTCACATACAGCATTTTCGTGCCAAAAAGTATGGTACTGATAAATTTTGCTCCTCTATTTTTGTTTACTTATAAAGTAAATACTATATCAGAACGAAAAAATCGTCAATAGTTTTTTGAATATTTTTAAGATTTTTTAGTGTATTTTGTTGTAATTTGCAAAATAAATATTACAGTTATAAAAAACAAAATTACTAAGTCAAGCTTTTATACCAAATATCAACTGATCAAATTAAAAATTTAGTAAGCATTATATTAACTTCATTGATTGAATACAAATATACAATGATTAGAATTTCAAGTAATATATTTACACGGTAAAATGATTTTAATTTTACTTTTTGTACCATTCGCCAAAATATGACATATTTCTTGCTTTTTATGTTTGTTGTGATAAAATATATAATTGTATTATAATAAATTAGTATAAAGAATGTATGAAAATTTTTTGTATTGAGGTATTTTTATGATTATAAAGGATACGAAAAACAGAACCGAAAACCATCTGCTTTTAGGCATTGACATCGGCTCTACTACTGCAAAAATTGTACTTATAGACTCAGGTGAAATTATATACAGCAAATACGAACGGCACTTCTCTCAGGTAAGGCAAAAAACGCTTTCTATGATAAAAGAAATAGAAGATTTGCTAAAAGGCAGGTCGTTTACCGTGTCTGTTTCCGGTTCTGCGGGACTTGGTATGGCAAACGCAGCAAAACTGAATTTTGTTCAAGAAGTTTATTCCACCGCTGAATGCGTCCGCTGCTTAGCTCCCGACACCGATGCTGTCATAGAGCTCGGCGGCGAAGACGCAAAGATAATCTTTTTTACCGGCGGTCTAGATGAAAGAATGAACGGTTCCTGCGCAGGAGGCACAGGTGCGTTTATTGACCAGATGGCTACTTTGTTAAATCTTTCTAACGAAGAAATGGACAAAGAGAGCTTAAACTATAAACAAATTTATCCTATTGCATCTCGCTGCGGAGTTTTCGCTAAAACTGACGTTCAGCCGCTTATAAATCAAGGCGCTACAAAAGCAGATATTGCTGCATCAATTTATCAAGCAGTTGTAAACCAAACGATAGCAGGACTGGCCCAGGGTAGAAAAATAGAAGGAAATATAATGTTCTTAGGCGGTCCGCTTTATTATTGCAAAGGGCTTCGTGAGCGCTTTGTAAAAACTCTGAAGCTAGACGACAATCACGCGATATTCCCCGAATATGCGCTGTTTGCCGTAGCAATAGGCGCTGCGCTTTATTCAGCAGACAGCGAAGAGCTCGATTATACCGAGCTTGCTCATAAACTTGAGGAATCTTTGAAAACAAAAGAAAAAATCTCTTCCATGCCTGCGCTGTTTGAAGACAAAAATGAGTATCAGGCATTTATCGAGCGCCATGCCAAAGATAATGTAAAAACCGAGTTTCTCGGAAACTATAAAGGCAACGCATTCTTGGGAATCGACTGCGGATCTACGACTACCAAATTAGTTGTAATTACCGAAAATAACGAAATCATCTACTCCTACTACAGTTCAAATAAGGGTAACCCGGTAGAAATAGTCAAAGAACAGCTTTTAAAAATTTATCATGAATTTTCAAAAGATATAAATATTTGCGGCGCTGCCGTTACCGGCTACGGAGAAGAATTAATAAAAACAGCGTTTCATATTGACTTCGGTATAGTAGAAACTATGGCGCATTATACAGCCGCTAAATTTTTTAATAATAACGTTGACTTTATACTTGATATCGGCGGACAAGACATCAAATGCTTCAAGGTACATAATAATTCGATAGACTCTATTATGCTCAACGAAGCCTGTTCCTCAGGCTGCGGCTCGTTTATCGAAACTTTTGCAAAAAGCATGGGCTACACAGTTGAGGAATTTGCCCGTCAGGGACTGTTTTCTACTGCTCCGGTAAATTTGGGTACACGCTGTACAGTGTTTATGAATTCATCTGTAAAGCAAGCTCAAAAAGATGGTGCAACAGTCCAGGATATTTCTGCGGGATTATCACTAAGCGTTGTTAAAAACGCAATATATAAAGTTATCCGTGCAACAAGCATTGAAGAACTTGGCAAAAACATCGTAGTTCAAGGCGGAACCTTTATGAACGACGCGGTTCTCAGATGCTTTGAAAAAGAAATCGGCAGAGACGTCACCAGACCTAACATTGCAGGTCTTATGGGCGCATACGGAGCAGCCTTGTACGCTAAAAATCACCAGTTGTCAAGGTCTTCGCTTCTTACAAAAGAAGAAGTTCAAAATCTTGTGCATGAATCGAAATCTATCGTTTGCAAAGGCTGCACAAACAACTGCAGACTGACAGTTAATATATTCAACGGTAACGAACGTCTGATTTCCGGAAATCAATGTGAAAAAGGCGCAGGTATAAAAATAAAAGACGAAGACAAACTGCCTAACTTATATGAATATAAACGCAATTTGCTTTCATCTTATAAATCAAAAGGCGGAAAATATAAAATCGGTCTGCCGCTTTCTTTAGGTATGTATGAGTTGTACCCTTTGTGGCATACGATTTTTTCAAACTTAGGTTTTGATGTTATATGCTCTGGCTTCTCAACAAGAAAAATTTATACAAAAGGTCAGTTTTCCATCCCATCAGATACAGTTTGTTATCCTGCAAAAATCATGCACGGACATATTGAAACTTTGCTCGAACAAGATGTTGACGCGATATTTTATCCCTGCCTTTCTTACAATATAAATGAAGAACAAGGCGACAATTACTACAATTGTCCTGTTGTAGCGTATTATTCAGAACTTTTGAGCGGTAATATGGATTCTTTGAAAAAAACAAAGTTTTTGTATCCATATCTCAATATAAACAGCGAAAGCAACCTTTCAAAAGAGCTGTATGAGTGCCTAAGCAAAAAGTTTGACGGCATAGCCTTAAAAGATATAAAGCGCAGCGTTAAACTCGGATTCGAAGAGTATTCAGCTCATATGAACAGAATATACAAAGAAGGCGCCCGTGCGATAAAATTTGCCAGAGAACACAAAAAGCGTATTATGATTCTTTCCGGCAGACCCTATCATATTGACCCCGAAATTTGCCACGGTATTGACAAATTAGCTACCTCTTTAGGGTTTGTTGTAGTTAGCGAAGACAGTATTTCTAATAATATAGAAGTTCCTATTTTATCTGTACTCAACCAGTGGACCTATCACTCCCGTCTGTATGCCGCTGCAGAATATGCAAGCAAGCACAGCGATACTCAACTCGTACAACTCGTGTCGTTCGGTTGCGGAGTAGACGCTATCACTACGGATGAAGTAAGAGAGCTGCTTGAAAAAACCGGCAAATTGTATACACAAATAAAAATTGATGAAATCACAAATTTAGGCGCTGTAAAAATTCGTCTGAGAAGTCTTATAGGCGCGCTTGAAGAAAGAGGCCAATAATATGACAACAAAATCAGCTTATGTTAAATTTACAAAAGAAATGAAAAAGGACTACACTATTCTGGTTCCTACAATGCTGCCTATTCATTTTAAAATGATTTCAGATGTTCTTTCTACATATGGCTACAAGGTTGAATTTTTGGAAAACATCGACGGCAACATCAAAGAATCGGGCTTGAAATATGTTCACAACGATACCTGTTATCCTGCGCTTTTGGTCATCGGTCAGTTTATCAACGCTATAAATTCCGGTCGATATGATAAAAACAAAGTTGCCCTTATGATAACCCAAACCGGTGGAGGCTGTCGCGCTTCAAATTACATATATCTGCTGAGAAAAGCGCTCAAAAAATCAGGCTACGGTCATATTCCGGTAATTTCCTTAAACTTCGGCAATATGGAAGACCACCCTGGCTTTAAGCTTACTCTGCCAATGATTTATCGCATGATGTATTGTGCAATGTACGGAGACCTTCTGATGCTTTTATCAAATCAGTGCAGGCCATATGAAAAGCACGAAGGCGAAACCGATAATGCTGTAAGGAAGTGGACCGATTATCTTATAGAGGAAATGCGGCAGATAAAAAATATCAAATACAGCCATATAAAAGAAAACTACAAAAAGATTTTAGATGACTTTGCAAAAATTCTGGGCAACACAAAACGCAACAAAGTCAAAGTCGGAGTGGTCGGAGAAATCTATGTAAAATTCTCTCCTCTGGGTAATAACAATCTGGAACAATTTTTACTTTCAGAAGATACAGAACCGGTTGTTCCGGGCTTTCTCGGATTTTGCCTTTACTCTGTTTACAACGGTATCGCCGACTATAATCTTTACGGTACAAGAAAACTCTACGCCAAGGGCAGTAAGCTGATATACAAATATCTGATTAAAAAACAGCTTGATATCCGTAATATAATGATAAAAGATTATCCTCAGTTCATGCCGATGGAAGATTTTGATCATACAAGAAATCTTATAAAAGGATACATAGGTATAGGAGCAAAGATGGGTGAAGGCTGGCTGCTCACCGCCGAAATGCTCGAGCTGATTGAAGACGGTGTTAAAAATATCGTATGTACACAGCCTTTTGGCTGTCTTCCTAATCATATCGTAGGAAAAGGTATGATGAAGCCAATAAAAGAGAACCACCCCGGCGTTAATATCGTAGCTATTGACTATGATCCGGGAGCTACTCAAATCAATCAGGAAAATCGTATAAAGCTTATGCTTTCAAACGCAAAAGCAGAGAATGAAAAAACGGAGGTCAACGCTTAATATGAGTTGGTTTATATTTGCACTTGTTTGCACTTTAGCTTGGGGCTTTGCAGATCTTTTTTACAAAAAGAGCTCAGATACAGAAGATAAACAATCACATTTAAAAATTGCTGTCTGGGTAGGAATGGTTATGGGTATATGCGCCTTCTGCCTTATGCCGATATCCGAAAGCTCAATGAATTTTAGCTCAATAATAAGCAACGCTATAAAATACTCCCCTGCATCTTTATGCTATATCATATCTATGATTATCGGATATGCAGGACTGAGATACTTAGAGTTGTCAATAGCTTCTCCTGTACAAAATTCCTCAGGAGCTCTATCAGCAATATTTATGATAATATATTTTTTTGCAGTAGGTAAAATATCAAATATCTGGGAGGAATTCTCTGTTCTCGATATAATAGGAACCTTAATTATCGTTGTCGGAGTTATTGGAATGTCTGTTGTTGAGCAAAGATTAAGCAAAAAACAGCCGCTCAACAAATCAGACAAAAAATATCGATACGGCGCTCTCGCTTTGCTGTTCCCGATAGCTTACTGTATTTTTGATACTCTGGGTACTTCTGCCGACGGAATTATTTTAGATGAAGAAACAGGTCTCGGCTTAGGTGAAATTGATGTTATTATACTATATGGTTTGACCTTTATGTTAGCCGGTCTGTTTATATGGATCTATATGCTTATAAAAAATAAAAAGCCTTATAATCCTTTCAAAGTTTCAGAAATCAAAACTAAAGGCTGCGCTGCCATATTTGAAGAATGCGGACAAATTTTCTATGTTTATGCAATGGCAAAGAATCCGGTTCTTGCCGCTCCAATGGTTGCATCATACTGCATAGTATCAGTTATCTTGTCACGTATATTCTTAAAAGAAAAGCTAAAGGCATCTCTTTATATTTGCGTGTTCACAGTTATCACCGGAATTGTTATTCTCGGTATTTCTGAAGGGATTGCTGAGATGTAAAATAACCACCGCACAATTCTTCTTTTTTCCTTGTTAGAATTGTGCGGCTTTACTTTATACATCAAAAATCTTTACAAAAAAATCTTTTTGATGTATAATGAATCCGTTATAGGGATATGCTCAAATGTTGCAAAGCACGTGCTTATGCATTACATGAACACAATGTGCCGACAGCACATGACAATTTCATACAATTGACAAGG
>DEKP01000040.1:39793-39915 GCA_002353935.1 Ruminococcaceae bacterium UBA2719
CATTAGCTCAGCTGGGAGCCCGAGTGGGTTGCTTACGCACCCCAAACAATTGAATATCTATACGTGGGGGTATAGCTCAGATGGTAGCCCGACAGGGTGGCTTACGCACCCCAAAACAATTT
>DEKP01000040.1:39939-47496 GCA_002353935.1 Ruminococcaceae bacterium UBA2719
AGGGCCATTAGCTCAGCTGGGAGAGCGCCAGGTTCGCAATCTGGAGGTCAGGGGTTCGATCCCCCTATGGTCCACCACGAATTTTGGGAGTATCATCACGATACTCCCTCTTTTCTCATGGCGAGTTTTGTGTTATACTTTTAGAAAGAAAAATCGGAATGTATGGGGATGTTGGTTTGAACGAAGTGAAAAGAATAGACATCAATCACTATTTCATAGAAAAAGGAACCGGGGAACCGCTTATTCTGCTTCATGGAAACGGAGAGAATTGCGGCTACTTTCAGGGACAGATCGACGCGTTCTCTAAGCTGTATCATGTATATGCATTGGACACACGAGGTCACGGCAAAACACCGAGAGGCGATAAGCCCTTTACTATACGCCAGTTTGCTGATGACCTGCTTGGTTTCATGGATGAACACCAAATAGAAAAAGCACATTTGCTTGGGTTTTCGGATGGCGGAAATATCGCTATGATTTTTGCTATTCAGTTTCCGGATAGAGTCAATCGATTGATTCTGAATGGCGCCAATCTGAATCCGAAGGGGGTAAAACGCTCCACGCAGATTCCCATTGAAATAGGTTATAAGATTGCAAAGAAATTTGCAGGAAAAAGTGATTCCGCAAGATTGAATGCCGAAACACTCGGTCTAATGGTAAACGATCCGAATGTGGAGCCGGAAGAACTTGCCAAAATAAAAACAAAAACCCTGGTTATTGCCGGAACAAAAGATATGATAAAAGAAGAGCATACAAGGTTGATCGCTTCGAGCATTCCTGATTCCGTTCTTGTTTTTCTCAACGGCGATCACTTTATTGCAAGCAAACACCCGGAAGAATTTAACCAAGCAATTCTTCAATTTTTGCGCAGTTAAATTCTGATTTGTTGTTTTAGAGTATAAAAAGTAAAAGTCCGCCTGTTCACAAATCTGCGTGAACAGGCGGGTAAATTTTATGCTGTAATCGGAATATTCTCTGTTTCCTCCATACCGAGGAAAAATTGGCGGATATTCATATTCAGCTCTACATTTAGTTCATAGTTGCGGTAAACGTCAACGCGTTTGACCATCGAATTTACTATCATCTTTTTTGCTTCAATGGTAGCACTGTCATAAAGGCTTGACCACGAAATGATTTCGTCATATTGGTCGTTCAAATCTTTAATGAGCGTTTTTGAGGATTCTACATCAAGTTCAGCCTTTTCACACTGCGCTTTCAATGATTCGGACTTCTTCTCGGAATCCTCGACAAGCCCTGCCAGCATAGACTGTGAAAAGGCGCTTTCGCCCTGAATCGACTTTACGACTTCCTCACGGAGCTTGTTCAACTTTTCAAGTTCTTTGGCGTATTCGGATTGCAGGCGTTTGGAATTTGCCTTTCTGACTGCCAGCTCCTCCTTGTAGCGTGAATTGATTATGGCGCTCTTGGGGACGCCCTTGATACGTTCAAAGATTTCTTTTACGACTTTCTCTACCATACTGTCAAGCTTGTGTTGTATATATGCGGACTGCCCGTCGCATTGAGTGGTTTTTCTTGTCTTGCCGTAGCAGACATAGCGAACTCGTGGCTTTTTGACCTTTGTGCCGTCGGCTTTGGTGTAACACTTGTTCGCCGTTGATAAATGAAGCCGAGCGCCGCAGTGACCGCAGAACACATTACCCGACAGCAGCGCATTGCCTTTCATATTCAGCGGTACGCGCGGTGTGTTTTTCAGTACATCAGCACGCTGTCGCAATATCTCCTGCGCTCTGTCAAACTGCTCCTGCGAGATAATCTGCAATTCGGGGATAAACGGCGAGCGGCTGTCTCCGCTTCTGAGATAACCGGTATAAGTCGGGTTATGAAGCACGTTGCGTATGGTGTTGTACGACCAACGGTTTCCTGTAGGGTTGGCGTAACCGCCGTTGTTCAGAAAATTAGCAAGCCGCTGGATGCCTATACCTTCTTTGGTATATTTATCGAAAATCAGACGGACGATTGCAGCGTCTTCTTCATTGATTTTCAAATCATAAAGCTCGTGCTTGCGCTTGTTCAGTCTGCCGCTTTTGACAAGCTCGTAACCGAGCGCCGCGCTGCCGCCCTTATAGTGACCTTCCTCAACCATCTGCCCGAGGCTTGTCCGGGTACGGATAGAGGTCTTTTCGCTCTCGCCGTCAGCCTGCCAAAATCGGATATAGTTCAGCAGCTTGTCGATGTGATTATCAAATCGCTGTTCGCCCTCCTGCGTGCTCCAGACCTGAATACCGTTCTTGACAAACCATTCTACAACAAACGGCGTTTCGTCGGCGATACGCCCGATTCGGTCAAACATAAATACAAGCAGGATATCGAACTTGCCCTTGCGGGCAAGCTCTTTGATAGCCTGTATTTTGTCACGGTTTTCGGCACGGATCTTGTGGCCGGATACGCCGTCCTCCTGCTCTTCGTGAACGATCGTCCAGCCCATTTTGTCAGCAAAGCGGTGGCAGGCTTTGCGCTGCATCGGGATATCCGCTTCATTATTGTTGTCGTAATCCACCTGCTTGTCCGTCGAAACACGGTACAAACAGCAAACTCTGTTTTTCTCCATTACGATGCCTCCTTATTTGATACCATCATTTTATCAACAGATTGATTGCTCCGACAAATGTACGAGGTATCTGCGCAGGTGAGCAAAATATCCCTAATATTCCCGAACAAGTCGGTATTGGTATCTTCGGAAAAAGAGATAACGACGCGGTGCCCGTCAATAAGACGGTACTGCTTGGTGTGGTCATTCATATCGGTTTTCAATTATATCACCTCTCCCTGTCACGCTGGCGGCGCAGATATTTGTTGTAATGCTCGACCGCCTTGACAATAAAATCTTCGGCTTGTTTGTCTGTGCCGTTCTTCGGTAGAAAGGCTCTCACACGCTCGACAGGGATTTTCAGCATTTCACGCTGATTTGGCTTCTCTGTTGCCATCAGCTTGTCAACATACTGCATTGTAAGTGTGCCGTTGTGCATTTCCTTGTGCATATGAAATGCCTGCGAATAGGATGGCGTGCAGTCGTCACGCTCGATAATATCTAACAGATAATACTGCATATTAACGCTGAGGTAGGACAGTTCCACGCCTACGGAAAAAGCGATTTTACCCTCGTCCATCAATTCAAGCAACTCCGGAATAAGATTTGTTAAACGAATATAGCGCTGAATTTGATTGCGACTTTCTCCGGCTTCAATCGCTATGATTTTGTCCGTTCGTAACTTTGTCCCAACTTGGGACGAAGTTAAGTCGGTGCGCTTGCCCTGACGTTTCAGAGCGTCATATTTCAGTTTATAGGCGAACGCCTTTTCTGACGGCAGAAGATGCTCCCTGTGAAGGTTGCTGTCCACCACCATAATCGCCGCTTCGTCACGGCTGACGGGACGAATAAAGGCAGGTACTTCTGCAAGTCCTGCCTTCTGTGCCGCACGGAAGCGGCGGTGTCCGGATATGATTTCATACTCGTCGGTTGTGTTTTCCAACGGTCGAACGATCAGCGGCGTCATAATGCCCTGCTGCTGAACGCTCTCGATTAAGCTATTCATTTCTTCGTTGTCGAGCACCTGATACGGGTGGTCTCTGAATTCGTGTAGTTTGTTGATTGATATATTGGTCATCGTTCATAACTCCTTTGTTTTGATTTATTTTGGTGATAATATTTGTACTTGTATCTGCCTTGCTCCAACTGCTTTTCCTGTTCGATCAAAGCACGGAGTCGAGGCACTTTGTTTTCAATGCGCCCGCAGATTATGAGCTGCTTGCGCAAGGGTGTTAGCTTCTTTGTGATTTCTTTGCATTGTTCTTTTAGAGAATAATCTTCTTCGGGTGTTTTCGCTCTGCGTATTCGGTTACGGATATGCTGCCGCTCGGTTTCATAGGCTTTGATTTGCTCGGAGATTTCCTTTCGGCAAGATACAAAATCCTCTGCGCACTCCACGTTGTGGTCACGGAGGAAATGGTATTCTTCCAGCGTTCGGTCGAGATTCTGTATTTCCAATCTCAACTCCGGAGAAACAGGACGATAATCTCGCTTTTGCACGTTGTTGCCCGTGATGAGCTTGGCGATCGTGATAATCAGGTCGAACAGCGCCGTGATAACATCGGGCTCTGTTCTTTTCTCAAAATCTCTGATTCTCACTATCAGCGGTTGGCGCTGATAATAAGATTTCGGCGTATAGAAATCCACAAAGTATTTATCCTCACGCTGAGATTGCAGCCGCCTGAGTATCGCTTCTCTGGAATAGTCCTTGCCAAGACTGCTTAACCTGACAGGTTTCAGCCAGTCGGGAGCGATCACGGAAGGATGTTGATATTTAAAAGTCCGCACAAACTGATAGCCGAGCGACCGTAGATATAATTCAAAATCAAATGGCTTGATCGTACAGGCTAAGGCTTCATCAACATCGTGCCGCAGCATATCCTTGTGTGGTATTCGCCCACTTTTGCGTACCCAATACGCCTTGTCTCCGCCGTAGAACAGAGCGTTTTCAATCACGGATTTTCCATATTCACGGCAAACCTCGTCGGAAATCTCACGCAGCTTGAAATGGTCGGAAATATGGTTTTCAAACTTCCGTCCGGTGCGGAAGGAAACGCTATTTACGACGATATGATTGTGTAGGTTTGCCGTATTTAGATGCGTCGTCACGACAATCTCATAATCATCGCCCCACATACGACGTGCGGTTTCAATGCCAATACGGTGCGCTTCTTCGGGTGTGACTTCTCCAGCCTGAAAGCTTTGGTAACCGTGATACGCAACATTGCCGCCGAGCTTGCCGTAACGTCGCTTGGTGGTCATCATCTGCTCATAGACTCGCTTCTTCGTACAGTTGATTCCGCTGACATACATTGTTTGATCTGTCTTGTCGCTGTTCTCAACGTAATTGAGGGTGGCGGCTAAATCGTCATCAAGGAATCTTCTGTCTGTTGTCTTATCGGGATTCTGAGCGTAGTTGATAACATCCATTAACCGTCCTTTGACGGGCCAGAAGCCTGTGGTTGCCACGTCATCATCTCCTTGCGAATCTGTGCCGTTGTGGATTTCTCCGGCAGAAGTAGGCGCTGTCGAATTTCGTCTACGACTTCAAGAAGCTTTCGTTCGGTTTCAGGTGATACCTTATCGGCAACCTCGTCACACAAGCGGCAGAGCGTTTGGTAGAAATCAAAAAAGACATCAGGCAGCACCGTCCTCGGCGCATAGCCCAATGTCCTTTGTCTGATATATTCGGATTGAGATAAGCCGCAGCTCTCGGCGAGCCGGGCTATCTTGTCTTTCTCGGACTGCGTAACACGCAGCTCGATTCTTGCTTTTTTATCGTTCAATAATATACCTTCTTTCTTCGGGTGTTAGGGCGTCCCTAAAGATTTACAGCAGCTTTGGGCTGTTGTATTTGGAATTTGCCGTACAAATTCCCTGCTTGCTACAGTATAAGACACAGCTGCGGAGTGGAATTTTTACCGTTCTGCTGTGCCTTATACTTTGTATATCGCTGTCTTAATAATCTCAAATATCTCGGTGACAAAAGTGCGGTCAACCTTTCGACAAATGTCGCCGGAAATATCGGGATTTGTACCGTATAATAAAAGCGGTGACATTTTGCCTGAATATTGGCAAACTTGTGACAGCAAAAGTGTCGCCTAAAAGCTATCGAGAAATTCAAGCATATTTTCTTCAGCGGCACTGTCTTTTTTCTCCGAAACAGGAACAGCCTGCTGCGGTTGTGCAACAGGCTGAGTAAGTGTAAGCAGATTCAGTAAAGGTGTGAGTGCTTTCAGGCTATCCTCGATAGTAGCGGTAACTCGATCAAGAAAATTATTCTCCGTCTTTCTTTCCTCAATCAAATCAAGGTATTCGTTGATAGAGCGTATCGCTTCCTTGCTGATGGAACGCTCGGAATTCTGAAGGTAATCATATACCCGTCTCTCCGCTTCAACATCCAAGTTGAGGCGGAGCTTTAAGTTCTTAATCATACCGCACCGCCGTTCTTACTGAGCTTTGTGTCGGCGATATACTCATAACCCTTTGCTGTGGCGCAAATATCGGAATTGATAAATACTCTGTCTTTATCGTACTCTCCGAAATGACGGATCAAACAACCGCCGCCACCGACAACATACAGCTTCATCAGCTTTGGATTGTAGTCGTGCTCACGGAGCTTGCGTAAAATCTCTGCGGTATAGGCTTTTGCCGCCGTAATGATTGTATTAAGGTATTCTCCGTCAATATCCGCCGTTCCTTTCTTGAGGACTTCCGTAATGATACTCTCGTCAAGGTTAGTGTGGTGTTCTCTCATCATCGCTTCACGGACGGCGAGAGTACATTGATACACGCCGTATTTCTCGGTAAACATATTGAGCATATCAGGCTTGCGGTCGGAAATCTTCAAAAGATTCATTGTTCCGTTGCCTATATCGCAGAGCATTGTCGTACCTTTGAAGTCGCCGAGCCTTTCGGCTATCGCCGCAAAACCCTGTGGGAACACATCTGCGCCGATTATTTCGATATGATAATCTGTCCTGCGGAAATTGAAATCAACCGTCCGGTGCTGGAGCAGATACTTCTTAAAATCCTCCTTCTGTCTTGTTACCCAAGTCAGCGGAAGTCCGGCGGCAATATATACCTTTGTGTCGGTGATACGTTCACGGTTAAGTTCTCTGGCAATAGCGGCAAGAGTAAGGATATAGTAATCCTCGTCGGTGAATTTGTCCGCCGTAAACTCCTTGTGCCCAACGCCAATGGAA
Source organism: Ruminococcaceae bacterium UBA2719 (assembly GCA_002353935.1). Classification (GTDB taxonomy): domain Bacteria; phylum Bacillota; class Clostridia; order Oscillospirales; family Acutalibacteraceae; genus Ruminococcoides. Next base: position 46,693 of record DEKP01000040.1, read on the forward strand.
TAATACTTGTTATTCCAAACGAGCAGGTCGTTGGTAAACGGCGGCTCGGTATCGCTCGCAATCACACCTGTGGGGAAACAACAGTTAGCGGTTTTCATATTGCCGTAACCGTGGTCGATACCGATAATCATAAAATTGTTTAGTGTTTTCATAAAATCATCCTTTCAGTTTTTCGTTGTAGGCGATTATATCGCCGTAGAGTTTTGGGAAAGCAGGCAATACGCATTTCAAAAGATAGTTGCAGTAAATGCCGTACTTGCTGATAAGCTGCACACAGCTGTGTTCTTCGCCGTCGTCGAGCAACAGGCAGTTGCCGTCAATACAGTTACAGCACGAATGACAGACAATACGGTTTACTCTGTCGGACAGCTCTTCGGTAATTTTCAGTACCATAGCTTGTACCTCCTTTCGTGTATTTTTGAGGGCTTTTCGTCCCTCTACTGTATTAAATACACGAAAAAACGGAAGTTAGGGGTTTTAAGAAAACATAGTAAAAACGAAAAAGAAAACACTAAAAAACGGCTTGAATACTGAACAATCAGAATTCAAGCCGATATTTTTATACTTTGGAAAACATAATTTTCAAAAAAATTTCAAAAAATTTGCTTGATTGAAAAATAGAAAGCAGGGTAAAAACAAACAAGAACAGAAAAACAACGTCAGAAAGGAAAAAACGCTTATGCAAAAGTAAACGCAACACGTCGAAATTGTGAGTATATGGAAATACACGAGCAGTTATCCGCCTTGAATTCGCTTAGTGTTAGTGTTTTAAGAGAGCTGAATTAAGGTGGACGTCATCGGCTG
>DEKP01000040.1:47571-51088 GCA_002353935.1 Ruminococcaceae bacterium UBA2719
TCACCTTTGGGGATCATTTCATACGGAGATTTATTGCCGAGACTTGGACGTTTATTCTACTGTGCATGTTTATGTGTTGCTCCATAATAATATAAAGCCATCAGTTTTTCTTCATGGCTTCAATTTCATCTTTTAACAAAGGTTACTTCATAACGTAAAATGCTTTTTTATGAAGTCTTTTAGTGTTTGATACGAATGCCGACTTTCAGGCATATAGTTCGTATATAACACATAGGAGTGGAACATTTTCGGTTGGGTTTCAAGCGTTACCTCTACGCCCGATTCCTTCGCTTTTTTATAAACCGTGAGAGTATCGTCAAGGAGCATTTCGTCCTCGCCTGCAAACAGGAGCATTGGCGGAAAGCCGCTGTAATCGGCAAAGGCAGGTGAAATATAAGGGTTTGTCCTGTCGTTGATACCGATATAATCATAAAGATAGCTGTTCAACAGCTTCCGCTTTGTATGCCCTTCAAACGCGCCATTCCTGTCGCCGATTTCAACATCTCGCTGATAGTTTTTGACATAGCTCTCACCTGAAGCGGTCATATCCGTCCACGGAGACAGCAGGAAAATACTGTTCGGCTGCTCTCTTTCTGTATCTTTCAATTTCAGTATCAACGCCAGCGCCAGATTGCCGCCGGAGGAATCGCCGCCGATAATGATATTTTTCGGATCGATTTTCCGTTTAACCGTCAGTTCGTCCCACAAATCAAGCGCCTCATTGAGCTGCGTAGGATAGCCGCTGTCGGGCATCAGAGTGTAATCGAGCAATATGATTTCAACACCCTCAGCCAAATCGCAGAACGGCACGCAAAAATCACGATAGTTATAGGTCAGACCGCTGATATAGCAGCCGCCGTGAGTGTAGTAAATGACCTTTCCCGATGATACAGCGTTTTCCTTTTTAATTCGCTGATATTTAGTGCCACGTTCGGTCGTCAGACATTCAAGCGTATAGCCCTTCTTCGGCTTGGTATGACAATACTTTGCGGACATCGCTTTCATTTTCTTCTGCATTTCGGGATGCGCGATTGGGTTGATATTCTGTGCGCGCATCATCATTCTGAAAAAGCCTGCTCTGATAGACATAAAATCACCTTCCAAGTGAACTTTTAATAACTTCATCTCAAAATAAAAAAGATAACGCATAGTCATTCTTCTACGACATCAATCTCTTTCCTGTTCTTGCTTAAGCCTCATTCTTCGCCGAAATTCCAACGGTGTGATACCAAAGCACTCCTTAAATGCCGCTCCAAATTTAGCCTGTGTTGCGAACCCCACAGCCTGTCCTATTTCAGATACTTTGTCTTCTGTGTCTTCAAGAAGTCTTGCAGCTTTCTTCATACGGGCTATCTGCTGATGTTCCGCATAACCACATCCATATACGCTACGGAAGTAATTCTTAAGGCTTGTTTCGCTTATACCGAAGTCCTTTGCAAGGTCTCTTGCTGTGAATCTCACGGAAAGATCAGACATGATAATTTTCATTGTCTTCTTAGCAATTTCCACCTGCGACGCTGTACAGTATGTTCTTCGTATGCTTGCTATCCCAAAATCCATCTGCGACAGCAAGGATATCATTTCGAGGCATTTTAATAGCAGTAATTCTGAGTTTTTATACTCATTTGTATATGTCTTAAATACGTCATGCATCCTGCTTATGGACTCACCTGCATTTCGTATCCACGGATGTTCTAACTGCGAGCAAAGATTATAGATTCTTTCCGGTGAAGAAAAGCATTCGCCGAGCACATTGTATTTCCGGGGAAGAAAGTCCAAATAAACGGCAATCTCAAATCCTCTGTATTCACCGGTAGGATAGTAAAAAGTGTTCAGAGCCTGCCCTGCGTCTACTGCAATTTCTCCCGTCGTTAGGTAGGTGCATTCACCGTCACGAAGCCTCAACTCACACCTGCCTGATACACAGTAATTTATCTTAAGCACCCTGCCTTCACCTTTGGCATTTCCGGGATTTGCTACTATGTCCGGTATTTCACGGCTCCTTATATCTATCAGATTAAATATCATTGAGCCACCGGGATATATCATGGTGAGTTGACCTTTTGAATCGTCGGATTCCGATGGAAGCGGAACATCTACTCTTTTACCTTCCCAGCTTATTGTGGTTCCGGGCAACTTCTTGTATTCTCTTATGATATTTTCCTTTATGTGAGTCAAAAAGCATCACCACCAATAAACCTATTTGTCATGTGATTTCATACGCATATCCATCCGCTATGCGTATCAGTCGGTCACAGCATTCAGCTACAAGTTCCGGGTCGTGAGTTGAAACAAATACTGTTTTCCCTTTTCCGGCAAGCTCCTTAAGCAGTGCGGCAACTTCCCTCATGTGCCTGTAATCAAGCCCGGACGTGGGCTCATCAAACAGAAGAATTTCTGCCTCCGCTGCCAAAGCAGAGGCAATAGCCACACGCTGTTTCTGACCGCCGGACAAAGCCATCGGGTGCTTGTCCTTGTATTCGTAAAGATCCAGGCTCTTAAGAATCTTTTCCGCCTCATGCTCATCCTCTTTTTTCATCGACAGGAGCACTTCGGCCATAACGCTGTCTGTAAACAGCTGATGGTTGACATCCTGCATGACCATGTAGCATATTTTTGTGAGTCCCTTGCCTTTATATTCTTTTTCGGAAATGTACACCTTGCCGATGCAGGTTTTCTCCAGGCCGCACAAACACCGCAGAAAGGTAGATTTGCCTGAGCCGTTTTTCCCTATAACACCGATGATTTCGCCTTTTTTGACATCAAGGCTTTGAATCCTGAGATGACAGATATCTTCGTTTTTCGGTGTAAGCTTCTTTCTGAAGAACAGGTATTTTTCGGGAGTATACGTAAAATAAAAGTTCCTGATTTGGATGTCTGAAGAATTTGAATGCTCCTGGTTTTCAGCTATGGGAGGTTTCTTCCCGCCGTTGTCATTAAATTCCCTGATATATTTTTCTTCCAGCGTCATCGGACGCAGCTCAAAAGAGGCAAGCTCCGTTTCTGTCAGCTTCAGGAAAGAATCCCTGTCCCATTCCTTTGCAATCCGCCCGCCTTCCATATAAACCGCACGATCAATCAAGTCTGCCAGATACCAAAGTCTGTGTTCTGATATAATCACGGTCTTTCCCTGTGATTTCCAAAGCCTGATCACATTTGCCAGGTCTTTTATGGAATCCCAGTCAAGGTTAGAAGACGGTTCATCCAGCAGAATGATATCCGGCAGTAATGCCGCCACAGAACCACATGCGATTTTCTGCTTTTCGCCGCCGGAAAGGTCAAAAAGACTTCGCTGCATGAGCTTCAGTAGATTAAGCTCATGCAGAACCATATCTTTCCTGTTTAATATCTCATCCTTTGACAGTCCTATATTCTCCGGGCCAAAGACGACCTCTCCGTCTGTGTCCACGGAAAAGAACTGGCTCCGTGGATTCTGAAATACGCTGCCTACCACCTGTGCAAGGTCATATAGTTGCTGCTTGCTTATCTTTTTCCCATTAACCATGACCTCACCGGA